>CANFHJ010000023.1 GCA_947446605.1 Bacteroidota bacterium
CAGGAAGACAATCTAAACGCATTTCGCTTCTTGGATGTAAGAAAAAAGGTATAGAATAACGAGAATTATTCCATTTTTCTCTTGCCGGATTTACCACGCGATGCGTTGTACTTTTCAATACATTATTGGTAAGTCGTTGCAACATATCACCTACGTTTACCACCAATTGGTCTGGCAAAGCAGTAATTGCAACCCATTCATTTTGTTTGGTAAGCACCTCTAAACCTTCGGCACTAGCACCCATTAATAAGGTAATTAAATTAATATCCTCATGCTCTGCAGCTCTTACTGCACTCTTGGGTTCAGCAGTAATAGGTGGGTAATGAATTGGACGTAATATACTGTTGCCATTTAAAATTTTGGCATCAAAATAATATTCATCAATATTTAGAAATAAGGCAATAGCGCGTAGCATATATTTACCCGTTTCTTCCAATTGTTGGTATGCCTTTATTCCAAATTCATTAAACTCGGGTAATTGTTTTACCCAAACATTATCGGGGTATTCTATTTTAATTGGATCCTCTCCTACTACTTCTTGTCCAAAATGCCAAAACTCTTTCAAATCACCTTCATTTTTCCCTTTGGCATGTTCTCTTCCAAAGCTAGTATAGCCTCGTTGTCCGGCCAAACCAGGAATTTCATAGCCTTTCTTTTCTTCTTCGCTTAATCCAAAAAAAGATTGACATTCCCAATATAAATTTTGGCTTACATCATCCTCTAATAAATGCCCTTTTACGGCAACAAAACCAATTTCTGAATATGCTTTTCCAAGTGCTTGAACAAAATTATTTTTCTTAATTGGGTCGCCACTTAAAAAATCTCTTAAATCAACTGAAGGGATCATATATTTTCTTTAAAATTAATAATTTGTAACAATGGATTTTTTGAATAATTCTGAAAACGAATTAAACTCTTTTCTATAAAATAATCCTGTACCAGAGGTTGTAACGTTTCTATTGTATAGGGCATCAAAACCAGTTTTACTAAACACCTTAATTTTGGTACTGCTATTCTTTTTTAAACTATAGGTAGCTGCAACATTGGTTTGTGTTTGATCCATGGCATAACTTGTTTGCACCTCTAATCTGTTGTCAATAAAGCGTTTGGATGCTGACAACAGAATGGTCCTACTTTTAGTTGGATCGGAAGCATTTAATAAATCTACACTCACATCAAAATTTGGAATAGCTTTTCCAATTAATCCTGCAGCTTGTTTACTCAAAAGATCAGATACGGTTTGATTTCCAATGGTATTGGTAGCAGTATTATTTGAATTTGAAATAGGGACAAAGCCACCTGAAATTAATAAAAACAACATTTGTTGGTTCATCATTTCTGGGTCTCTCCTAAAATTACTCACAACAGAATTAAGTTCTGCAGCGGCAGTTCCAGTTACATTATTTGAAAGGTCTGGGAAATTTAAATCAAAGGCAAATTCAGGCTTTTCTACTATTCCTTTAATATTAATAATACATTCAACGGGAACACGCACATTTGGATCGGGATAAGCCACCATATTAACAATTGGACTTATAGTGGTTTTTAGTTTATAAATACCTGAAATATTCATTCTCCCTCCTAACGGATCTCCTGTCCAACTTATTTTGCTGCCAGCTTTCAAATCAAATTTCTTAGCTACAACATTCATAGCACTAAACCTGTATTCACCCTCCGTAAGCTCATAATCGCCATACATAAAGAAATTGCCATCTGGCAAATATTCCATCCGTAATTTTGAAAAACCTTTTGCTTTAATTCTATCATCTGATTTAGCATCAAAAATTACTTGAACTTCGGCATTGGGATTTACATTTAAATTTAAATAAACGCCAATACCAAAATTACTATTATTTCCTTTGCCCATATAGGTTTGAAGCGTATCATAAGAAACAAAATGAATATAAGATTCGCCAGTTTCTGCACTTGCTCCAAAAGGATTAATTACCACTTTAGTTCCTTTATCCGAACTTGCATTTACATACATGGCAATATCATTACTGGTACCTTTTATTTTAAAATTTCCTGTGGCATAGGCACTCCCGAAAAATAAATCATTGTCTTTGGCTAAGGTATTTAACACCTGAAATGATTTAAAATCATCAATTAATATCGCGTATTTTAAATCACCAAAACCTTTATGGCTCATTTGCCCGCTTACCTTGGCCGTTTGGTTAAAAGCATCTTTAAGTTCAAAGGGAACAATTTTAATTTGATCGCCATCAAAATTTAGTAATGCTTCTTTGACGGTATATTTTGTTTGAAGGTAATCTACTTTAAAATTTACATCACTAATTTTAAGCTGCCCATTTAATACCAAATCGTCTAAGGGCCCTTTTAATTGTGCATTTAATCTTGCTTCACCGGTATACAATTTCACATAATCTTTCACAAATGCCTGAAATGCGCTTATTTGAGATTTGTCAAAATCTATATTTAAATTTAAATATTTTTTTGAAATGTCATAATCACCAGAACCCTTTAAATGATTAATCTTACCTTTAAGTGAATTGAAATCTATGAGTAGGTCTTCCTCCTTTTCTCTATAGCCAATATTTAGTCCAAAATCGCCAAGTGTATCATTATCGAGGTAGAGGTTTACAGCATTTAAATTGGCAATTAATACATCACGGTTACCTACATTTTCATATACCAAATAACCATTTGCCAATCCTCCAATATTAACATCTATGCCCTTTACAAATTGGTTGATGGTATTTAAGTCTACCTCTTCAATTTTAGCACTAATATTTTTGTTTCTTCCTACAATTGGATAAAAGCCATCAAGTGTGATTTTTTGTTTTCCATTCTCTAAATGAAAACCATCAAATCGAATTTTTTCTCCGTTTAATTGTACAGATTTACCTTCTTGAATATTCCAGCGCGAAAATCCAGATTGAACCCAAGAAGGTTGGTAATTGAGCCAAAACGATTTATTTTCAAAAATAACATCATGGTCAAAAACGCCATGAACTATGCTCAAACTATCAAGTATTTGATATTGTAAATTCCATTTATCAACCTCAGCATTTGCTTTCAATGCAAAATCTCCAATAAGCAAGGTATCTAACCTACCAATACTTTTAAATCCAAAAAGTACAGAACCTTTTTCTTTATCCGACTCTTCAAATTTAAAGGTGGTTTGCGCCAAATGCCAGCCATCATAATTTACATTACCAATATAGCCAGCAATTTTATATGATTCGTTCTTACTATTAACACTAGCTTCAATATTTACATTGGTTGCATTTAATCCAGGAAACAATAATGGAGATATACTTGCGGTTGACAATACCGTTAAATCTAAATCAAATTGTTGGAAATAATTTTTTATTGGTATAGGCTTAAAATAGCTATTACCAAGGCTTAACGACCAATACTTTAGCTCATCAAATAAATAAGCTAAATCAATTTGACCTTTTAATTTAGCTCTAATAAAATCTCCATTTATTTCCATGGATTCTTCTTCGCCATTTTCAGATTCTAATTTCAACTGATTAATTCGATACGAAAATCCTGCCTTTTCATAATGAAAATCTGCAATTTCAATACTGCCATAATGGTCATTTAAATCCTTGAAAAAATAATCGGCGTTGAAATCCGAGCCCAAGGCAATTTCATTTGCATGTAAATTCAATTCTTTTAAATTGGCATTTTCCAAATGGCCATTTAAAACAATATGCTTATAGGCATTTGATAAATCAACCCTTAGTGCGGTATTTAATTCTAAATTAGAATCGGCAATTGCTAGATCCATTTGCAAATCTACTTTATTAATTTTGCCCTTTAAATCTAAATGATGGTAATTATAATTTTGGTAACCAAATTGATTCACCTGTAATTCAAATGCTGTATTAACACTATTTAAATCAAAACCCTTTCCATTTAAATGGGCATTTAAATCCACTATTCCAATGTCAGGATTTTTTAAATAAGCACCCATTTGGAAGGCATTCATTTTTAAATTTCCTGCGTATTCACTCAACATGGTTTCCTCATTCAATTTCATGTTTAAATCGGTTTCTGCCGAACCAAACGCTGTTTCTAGTATACCGTAAGTTACAAAGTCGTTATAAAATCCAGTATAATTTCCCTTGTAAACCATTTTCCCCAAATCGCCAACTTCTTGTGGCAATTTCATATCTATTATTTTTTCTAATTCACTGCTAACAGTTGATGCATACTCAACCTGAATATCCATGAAGGTTTCTTCTATATTTGGCAATCCTTTAAATTTAATGGCACCTGTAAAGCGTGTATCATTGCCAGAACTCACCACCAAATTCTTTAATTTCAAATTACTTACTGGCCCTTTTCCAATACCACTAATTTTGGCTTTATATTTATAAACATTAAAGGAAGGAACAAAAAAAGCAATGTCTTTCATGTCTACTTCGCTTTGGTTAAATATTGCATTTAATTCAACTTTATTTAAGAAGTCGCCATAATCATCGTATGAATTTGAATTTAAGCTAAAATAGTTTTTAATATGGCTATACGGTGTAACCATATCCAAATTATTCAAAGCAATTGTTTTATCGCAAATAGTAGCTTTTGCCTTCATTCGTAGTATTTCAAAACCGCTTCGCTCTTTACAGCTAAAGTTCTTAATGTCAAACGACAATGAATCATCTATAATTTGAAATAATTTTGACCTGAAATTTATCTCATTAAAACAAATACGGTTATAATCAAATCCTTTGGGTTCAAAAGTACCTGTAGAATCCACCAACATAAATCGGGTGTCCATGCATTCCAGGTTCTTAAATTCTAAAATAAAAGGAGGTGCTTTTGGATCTGAAACAGTGTCTTTGGGATCCATAAACAAATTAATTACATCAAAACTAAAGGTGCCATCCTTGTAGGTTGTCATTTTACAAAGTCCCTCATCCAATACTACATCATTTAAAGTAAAGTGGGTTGAGTCTAGTTTTAGTCCTGCTAAATTAAATTGCAGACGACCGGCATAAAAAGTTGTATCTCCCTTTTGGTCGCCAAAATTTACTTCCCTTAAACTAAAAAAACTCCAGCCATCATAATCAATTTCACCAATGCTAATGCGGGTATGGAAGGAATTGTTTACGTAATTTGTAATCCTATTTACGAGGTAATTTTGGAAAGAATGTGTGTTGAAAATAAGGTACAGCAACATCAGCAAGCCCAAAAAGCTTGCAGATAATACATAAGATATTTTGATAAACTTCTTTAGCAACGTAGTTTTGCCCGAAAGATAATAAATAAGCTTGTGCCTACAAAATTGCAAAAAGATATTATAATTCTCGCTATAGAATCGTCGTGCGACGATACTGCTGCAGCAGTTATGAGGAATGGACATATCCTCTCCAATGAAGTTGCATCGCAGCAAATACATGAATTGTACGGCGGAGTTGTGCCAGAATTGGCAAGTAGAGCACACCAACAAAACATAGTTCCAGTAGTAAGTGTAGCCCTTAATAAGGCCAATATTGAATTAAATGAAATCTCTGCCATTGCATTTACCAAAGGTCCTGGCCTCATCGGTTCCTTAATGGTTGGCAGTAGTTTCGCAAAATCTTTGGCACAATCTTTAACTATTCCGCTCATTGGTGTTCACCATATGCAAGCCCATGTACTTGCACATTTTATAGACAAACCAATTCCTAAGTTCCCGTTTCTTTGCCTAACCGTTAGTGGCGGGCATACGCAAATTGCGCAGATGAACGGACATTTTGAATCTGAAATTATAGGCAAAACCATTGATGATGCGGCAGGTGAAGCATTTGACAAAGCAGCTAAAATGGTAGGTTTACCCTATCCTGGTGGTCCATTGGTTGATAAATATGCACAATTAGGAAATCCAGATGCTTTTCCTTTTCCGCAACCCCAAATACCCAATTTAGATTTTAGTTTTAGTGGCTTAAAAACATCTTTTCTTTACTTCATTCAAAAGCAAGAAAAGATTAATCCCAATTTTATTGCCGAAAACTTAAATGATTTATGCGCCAGTATTCAAAAAACAATCATCAAACATTTATTAAAAAAATTGGTATTGGCATCGGATCAAACCGGAATAAAAGAAATTGCTTTAGCAGGCGGAGTTTCTGCAAATAGCAAATTGCGCGAAATGCTTGTAGAAACAGGGAAAACAAGAAATTGGAATACCTATATACCAGCCTTTCAATATTGCACAGACAATGCCGCTATGATTGCAATGGCTGCACATTTTAAATATATTGTAAAAGATTTCGAGCAATTAGACACTGCACCATTTGCGCGAAGCTAAAATTTTACAAAAATGAAACAACTAATTTTTATGCGCCATGCAAAGGCTAATGCAGATTCCTTTGACGGAACCGATTTTGCCCGCGAACTTGCACCCAAAGGTATTGAAGAAGCAAAATTTATTAGAAATAAACTTTTAAAAACAGCATACAAACCTAGCTGCATTGTAGCCAGTCCAGCAGCAAGAACAAAAAAAACGGCATCCTATTTTTCAGAAGAATTTGCAAGTGCAAAACAATCCTTTGAATTTGGCATGTATGAAGCAGCGTTTGAAGACTTATTTGAGCTAATTAGAAACCTAGATGATAAGGATGAAACGGTTATGATGGTTGGCCATAACCCAAGTATCATGTTAATTATTTCTTTTATTAGCAATGCCAATTTATACAAAATGCCAACGGCTGGCATTGTTATTGTTAAGTTTAAAGAAAAATTGTGGAAGAACATTCAAAAAAGAACTGGAGAAATAGTTTGGAGCCTCGACCCCAAAGGCGGCGAACTTGTCTGATACAATTTTTTACTTATTTTTAGAACTTAAATACTGCCTTATTTATGAAACGAATTCTCTTACTTTTATTCTTGCTTTTGCCTGTTTTAAATACCTATGCGCAAGAGTTGCCTTTTAGCGGCACCAAAAACAAAAAAGCTGAATATTATTTTGGAGAAGCACTGAAGACTTTTCAATTACAAGATTTCATGAAGGCGCAGGGCTATCTAGACAAAGCCATTGCGCTCGACCCAAATTTTATTGATGCTTATATGATGTTAGCAGAAATAAAAAAAGACAATGAAAAATATGAGGAAGCCATTGCTTTGTATAATAAAATAGTTTCTTTAAATCCAGAATTCCCAATGAGTTATTTTGGAAGAAGTAAATGCTTTTTTACCCTTTCAAAATACAATGAAGCTTTTCAAGACGCTCAAAAGTTTATGAGCTTTCCTGATTATTACCAAAAGAAAGAACAAATAGAGGTCATTAAAAACAATTCAGAATTTGCCCAAGGTGCCATTTCAAAACCATTCCCATTTAAACCAGTAAACCTGGGAAATATGATAAATAGTCCAGACAATGAATATTTCCCTGGTATTACAGCAGATGAGCAAGTGCTTATTTTTACACGACTGGTAAATGGCAGAGATGAAGAATTTTACAGAAGCACCAAAATTGATGGCAAATATTCTTTTGCCGAAAACATGGGCTATCCTATAAATACAGAACGCAATGAAGGCACCGTTTCCCTCTCTGCCGATGGTCAATATATTTTTTATACTGCATGTAACCGTCCTGGCGCCAATGGCAGTTGTGATTTATTTTTAAGTAAATTAGACGGCAATACTTGGTCCGAACCAATTAACCTTGGCCCACCAGTGAATTCAGCATCTTGGGAAAGTCAACCTTGTTTAAGTTTTGATGGACGTACATTGTATTTTAGCAGTAACCGTCCTGGTGGTTATGGCCAAAGTGATATTTGGTATACCAATTTTAAAAATGGGCGTTGGACACCTCCTGTGAATGCGGGTCCAGAGATCAATGGCCCTGGAGATGAGCAATCACCTTTTATAGCAAAAGACGACCAAACTCTTTATTTCAATAGTGATGGGCATCCAGGAATGGGCGGCGTAGATTTGTTTTATACCCGAAGAAATAAAGATGGTAGATGGGCAAAGCCTACCAACATGGGCTATCCAATTAACAGCAGTAAAGACGAAACCTGTATAATAATTTCTAGCAATGGGAAAGACGCCTTTATGGCTAAAGAAGGAGACGATACCAAGGGTGGATTAGACATTTATAGTTTTGAACTCTATGAAGAGGCCAGACCTCAAAAAACAGGGTATGCAAAAGGGGTTGTTTTTGATGCCAATACAAGAAAAAAACTCAGTGCTAAAATAGAATTAATTGATTTGGCAACTGGCAGAGTAATTATTGAATCTTATTCGAATAGAATTAGCGGTGAGTTTTTGGTATGCTTACAAGGAAATAAAAACTATGCCTTAAATGTTAGCGCAGCGGGTTATTTATTTTATTCGGAAAACTTTTCATTACAAAACCAAGGTGCAACAGATCCATTGGTATTGAGCGTGCCGCTGCAACCAATAACAGCGGGTGCTAAAATTGTTCTAAAGAATATTTTCTTTGATTCAGATAAGTTTGATTTAAAAGATGAATCAAAAGCTGAATTAAATAAATTGGTGCAATTTTTAGCAAGTAATCCAAATGTAAAAATTGAAATTGGTGGTCATACCGACAATACAGGAGATTTTGCAAAAAATAGTTTGTTGTCGGCAAACAGAGCCAAGGCAGTTAAAGATTATTTAATTGCAACAGGTGTGCCTATGGCACGTATTACTTATAAAGGTTATGCAGATACACAGCCAATTGCAGACAATACAAGCCTTGAAGGAAGAGCAAAAAACAGACGTACTGAAATTAAAATTATGCCTTAATGGTGCATAAAATGTAAGGTCTTTTAATTGTAATTTCTTGCCTTTTGTTGCATATTGCAGCTTTATTTAAAGCTATGGATGCACTCACTTCAACCAACTTTAATTTTGTTGGACAAGAAAGTTTTTACCGCGGAAAAGTTCGTGATGTATATAATATAAACAATAAGTTTTTGGCAATGGTTGCCTGCGATAGAATTTCTGCTTTTGATGTAGTTTTACCTCGACCAATACCCTACAAAGGACAAGTATTAAATCAAATTGCGGAGCATTTTTTAAAACTTAGCAAAGACTTAGTTCCAAATTGGTTGGTTAAAAGTCCCGACCCAAATGTAAGTATTGGACATTGTTGTGAGCCTTACAAAGTAGAAATGGTTATTAGAGGTTACCTCGCTGGGCACGCATGGCGCGAATACAAAAGTGGCAAACGCATAATTTGTGGTGTTACCATGCCTGAAGGCATGAAAGAGAATGACGCCTTCCCTACTCCAATTATAACGCCAACCATTAAAGCTTCTGAAGGACATGATGAAGACATTTCACGCGAAGGAATTATTGAAATGGGCTTAGTACCTGAATCAGAATATTTACAATTAGAAGATTATACCAGAAAATTATATGCTTTTGGTTCTCATTATGCCCGCCAACAAGGATTAATTTTGGTTGATACCAAATATGAATTTGGTAAGCTAGGAGATGCTATTTTGTTAATGGATGAAATTCATACGCCAGATTCAAGCAGGTATTTTTACGCAGATACTTATGATGAAATTCAAGCAAAAGACCAGCAACAACGCCAATTATCGAAAGAATTTGTGCGTCAATGGTTAATAGAAAATGGCTTCCAAGGAAAAGACGGTCAAGTACCTCCCATTTTCACAGATGAATTCGTAGAATTGGTTTCACAAAGGTATATTGAGTTGTATGAAAAAATCACCTCAAAGAAATTTCAAAAACAGGATTACAGTTCTGTGATGGAGCGCGTTGAAACTAATATTAGCAGAACACTAGAAGGCTTAGAGGCCTAATTTAAATGAGTGCTTTTTGGTTTTCCCTGGCTGTTAATACCTCGTTTTTTCTAGCCGATGTATTTATCAAATTAGGAAGCGCAGAAAGTTCCGCAGCACGATTAATTTTTGTAAGATCAATTTACACCGTACTTCTTGCAAGTATTTGGATGGGAATATCAGGAGAAGCTGCCTTTTGCCCAGATATTATTACTATTGCGCATTTAGTTTTTTGTGGTGTTCTATGTGCCATTGGACTTTATTATTATATAAAGGCGTTACTCCATTTGCATTTTGTAAATGTGGCAGTAATTGGAATTTGTGGGGCATTCATTCATTATGCTTTGGGTGTTTTCTTAAACCACGAGCATATTGTACCCTATTTTTATTTAGCTGCAGGTTTATCTATTGCTGGAATTCTCTTGCAATGGAAAAAAACAAAAGACAAAAAAGGCTTATATGAAGCCATCCTAAGTGCAATTACTTGGGGCTTTGGCTATGCGCTTTTAAGCCTGCCATTGGCACATACATCGGCCATTTGGGGAACTTGGATAATGGAAGCAAGCACCTTGGTTTTAAGTGTAATGTATTTGTTCTGGTTCGATAAAAGCTATTCAATTACTAAACCTAATTTAAAACAATGGAAAATAGTAATTGTTGCCTTTTTTACAATTTTAGGTTCGATCCTAATAAATATTAGTTACCAAAAATTCGCCTTGAACATGCTTGGATTTATGCAATTGGCATTTTTTCCATACTCACTTATAGCAGGGCATTTCATATTTAAAGAAAGATTAAATAAAATGGAATGGCAGGGAATTGCGCTTATTGTAAGCGGCTTGGTAGTTTATTTTTTAACCTGCACCAATTAATAATTTAAGCCTCAGTTGAGGCTTGTTCTTTCACTAAATTAAACAATTGGTTGTTTAAATAAGTATACCTTCCAGCTGCATTTTTCTTAGCCAAAACTAAAATTGCTTTAGCAACCACGTATCCATCAATTGCCTTATAAAGTTTCAAAGGCCCAATAAATAATGGGTTTAAAACACGCATTAAATATTGCGAGATTGTTTCTAATGGCCTACTTTCATTTCGAGTGCCTAATAAGAGTGATGGCCTTACAATACTGTAAGAGGCATAATTGAGCTTAGCAATTGCATCTTCAATTTCGCCTTTCAGTCTGCTATAAAAAATTGAAGATTCTTTGTTTGCCCCCATCGAACTTACCAAAACATATTGGGTAGCACCTTGCTCTTTGGCAATTTTTGCAACTAGCAATGGGTAATCGTAATCAATTTTTCTATAGCTTATTGGATCTGGTGTTTTTGCTTTGGTGGAACCTAAGCAACAAAAAACATCATCAACAAACATGTCACTTTTGTAGTTTTCAATTTCATCAAAATCCAATAAAATTTGATGAAGCTTTTCATGTTTGATAACTATATCTCTGCGTGCAAAAACAGTTACACTACTATAATGATTACTCTTAAGTAATTCAAAAACTAAATTCCTACCAATAAGTCCGGTAGCCCCAATAACTAGTGCTTTTCTAACCATGAGTTCGCAAATTAATAATCGCTTGGAAGAAATATTTTCTTTCCAAGTGAATTGGATATTGCAAGCTCTACCATTTTTTTGGCCAATAAATTGGCAGGGGTATTTTGATATTTATTAATAAGGTTCGAACCAAATATACGCATCAAAGCCCTGAAACTTTTAAATATAGCAAAGTAACTGCCTTCCATATTTATGTTTCTCCTGAGCTTATTCACTTTAAATTGGCAGAAATTAGAAAATCCCAATGAATCTATATCAGCCGCTAATTGCGCTCTTTGAAGCAATTCAACTTTTGATGCATTCAAAGATGCCGCAACGGGATTTACCAAATAAAAGTTATTTACTCCAGCATCCTTTGCCACTTTGGCTAAGTTAAATGGATATTGGTGTTCAAATAAAGGTGCATCATCTAAATTTTTGGTACTGATATAATCCTTTCCCAATAAACAAAAAACATCATCTACACCTTCAAAATTCTCTTTAAAATCAGTTATAGAGGCAAAGTTTACAATTACCTTTTTAAGGTGTAAATTTTTAAATCTACTGTGTTCGCGTCTGGTAAGTACTATAATTTTTTTATAGTGCCTGTTATTTAGCAAAACTTCTATAAGAGCCTTGCCCAATTTACCTGAAACACCCACAACTAAAGCTACACGCATGAGTCGAATTAAGGTAATTTTGATTTTTTTTACAAGCTAAATTTCCATAAATTATGCTATGCTTCCATTGGAACTCATTAATAATCAACTCGAATAGCTTTTTCGCAAGCTATAGCCTATTTTATTACAAATTTAACAAATAAGACAAAAGCAATTTGTTAAAAAGATTGGGAAAGCCTTGTCAAAAATTGAATAATTTTGCATACTTATTAAAAAATCAATGATTAGTAACCACGAAATAGACTACCGCATTTTTGGAAGTGAAATGCAATGTGTAGAGATTGAACTCGACCCAGAAGAAACTATAATGGCAGAGCCGGGCAGTTTTATGATGATGAATGATGGCATTCAAATGAATACCATATTTGGCGATGGCAGTGAGCAACAAGGTGGAATTTTAGGTAAAATAATGTCGGCAGGCAAACGCATGCTTACAGGTGAAAGTTTGTTTATGACAGCTTTTACAAATATAGGCAACGGCAAAAGAACCGTAACCTTTGCAGCACCATACCCAGGTAAAATTATCCCATTAGATTTAAGCAGAATGGGAAATAGAATTACTTGTCAGAAAGACGCCTTCTTATGCGCCGCTAAAGGTGTGAGCATAGGAATAGAATTTCAGAAAAAACTTGGAACTGGTCTATTTGGAGGCGAAGGTTTTATTATGGAAAAATTGGAAGGCGACGGAATGGCTTTTGTTCATGCAGGCGGACACGTGGAAGAACGTCAATTGATGCCCGGTGAATTATTGAAAATAGATACAGGTTGTATTGTTGCCTTTACCAAAGATGTTGAATACGATATTCAATTTGTGGGCGGCATTAAAAACACTTTGTTTGGTGGAGAGGGCGTTTTCTTCGCTACCTTGCGCGGACCAGGAAAAGTTTGGATCCAATCGCTTCCAATTTCTAGATTAGCAGGTAGAATTATGGCCTATGGAAGTGTTGGAGGAAGAAGAGAAGAAGGCGGAATTTTAGGAGGCTTAGGAAATATCCTCGATGGAGATGGCTTTTAATTCGCTTTCAAATTCCTGATTCGGTTCAACATAAATTAGAGCTATGACCAATTACAAAAAAATAGACGTACACGCACATATTTTGCCGGCTGAAATGCCTAATCTCAAAACCAAATACGGTTATGGGGATGAATTTATTTATTTAGAGCACCAAGCAGATGGCAATGCCAATATGATGAAAGCCAATGGCACTTTTTTTAGAACCATTGACAAGCTTTGTTGGGATCCAGAGGCCATTATAGCGCACATGGACCAACATGATGTTGAATTAATGGCATTGTCTATTGTACCCGTTTTATTTTATTATTGGGCCGAACCAAAGCATACTTTAGAATGGGCACAGTATTACAATAATCATATTGCGGCAATTCAAGTAAAATATCCTAGCAGATTTGTTGGATTGGGCACATTGCCTATGCAAGACATTCAATTGGCTTGTGAAGAATTGGAAAGGTGTAAAAATGAATTGAACCTGCCTGGTGTTGAAATTGGAACTCATATTGAACACAAAAATTTAGATGACCCCTATTACTATCCTTTTTACCAAAAAGCAGAAGAATTAGGCATGTGTATTTTTGTACATCCTTGGGATATGATGGGCCAAGACAGAATGCCTAAATACTTTTTACCTTGGCTAATTGGTATGCCTGCAGAAACTTCTTTGGCAATTTGCAGTATGCTATTTGGTGGTATTTTTGACAAATACCCCAAGTTGCGCGTATTATTTGCCCATGGCGGCGGATGCTTCCCACAAACCATTGGTAGAATTTCACATGCCTATGATGTTCGTCCAGATTTATGCAATGTGCACAATGTGGCCGATCCAAGAACCTATACCGATAAATTTTACATTGATTCATTGGTTCATGATGAGGATACATTTGCCTTTTTATTGAAAATGTTTGGTCCGGATAAGATTGCTATGGGTTCTGATTTTCCTTTCCCTTTGGGCGATTTGGAGCATGGCAAGTTTATTGCCAACATGAAAAATATTGACGAAGAAACTAAAATTAAATTACTCAGAAATACAGCCAAAGAATGGCTTGGCATAAAGTAATTTTGCTTTTTGCGATAATGTGCATCACATCAACGACCTTTACAAAAAATCACTATGCTAAATTTTGAAGACCTGAACCTAAACAATCCATTGCTCAATGCTCTTCAGGATTTAGAATACATGCACCCTACGCCTATTCAAGAAAAATCTTTTCCCGTGATTATGTCGGGAAAAGATGTTATAGGCGTTGCACAAACAGGCACAGGTAAAACATTTGCCTATTTGCTGCCTATTTTGCGCATGCACAAATATTCGGAAAGCAAACATCCAAAAGTTTTAATAATTGTACCTACAAGAGAATTGGTTGCGCAAGTGGTTTCAGAAATTGAGAAACTAACAAAATACATGAGTATTCGCTTTGCGGGTATTTACGGAGGCGCAAACATTACTCCTCAGAAACTAGCTATTTCAGCAGGTTTAGACGTTTTGGTATCAACTCCTGGCCGATTAATTGATATGGCCATGTTGGGCGTTTTAAAAATTAAAACAGTACAACATTTTGTGATTGATGAGGTGGATGAAATGATGGAAATTGGTTTTAGAGCGCAGCTTACAACCATTTTAGATTTACTTCCATTGAAACGCCAAAACATATTTTTCTCGGCAACATTGGGAGAAGATGTAAATGTTTTGATTAACACATTTACCAAAAACCCTCAAAAAATTGAGGTGGCAGTGCATGGTACCCCTTTAGAAAAAATTAAGCAAATGGCCTATGATGGCCCAAATTATTTTACCAAGATAAATATCCTCAATCACTTGTTAGAAGACCAAAAAGCCTTCAATAAAGTGATGGTTTTTGTAGGTACCATTAAACTGGCCGATAGGTTATACGCCCAATTACTGCCTAAGTATGGCGAAGAATTAGCACTTATCCATTCCAATAAATCTCAAAATGTAAGATTTGCTACCTTAGATAATTTCCATAAAGGTTCGAACCGAATTTTAATAGCAACAGATATTGCTGCAAGAGGATTGGATATTTTTGAGGTGTCGCATGTTATAAATTTTGACACCCCAAGGGAAGCTGGAGATTATATTCACCGAATTGGTAGAACGGGTAGAGCAGGTAAAGATGGTATTGCCATTACTTTCTTTAATGAGGTGGAAGAGCCCTACTTAGAGGAAATTGAGAAATTAATGCATTTGAAGGTAACAAGAAAACGTTTGCCTAAAGAGGTTGTTATTTCCTCCATTTTTAGTGAGGATGAAAGACCACAACAAATTCAAAAAATATATGTTAGGGCCCCAAGCAGAGCAGGTGCACCAGTTACCCACCACGAGAAAAAAGCCAAAAATTCTAAATTAAATTTAGGCGGTCCTAGAAAACGAAATCCAAATAAAACCAAACCTAGAAATAGAGCGGTGGAAAGAAATAGGGCAAGAAAAAGATAAGGATTGGAACAACTTGTTTAAAACTGGTTTGTTTTTTGCAATAATTTTGAGACAAATAATAATCACATGAGCACAAACGTAGAACATATCGAATGCCTTATTGTAGGATCTGGTCCTGCTGGATATACCGCAGCCATTTATGCCGCTAGGGCAGATTTAAAACCTGTTATGTATGCTGGTATGCAACCAGGAGGACAATTAACAATTACCACAGACGTAGAAAATTATCCGGGTTACCCAGAAGGAATTATGGGTCCAGAAATGATGGAATTATTCCGTAAACAAGCAGAACGTTTTGGAACAGATATTCGTTACGGTATGATTACCAGTGTTGATTTTTCAGGTAAACCTCCCTTTAAACTCATTGCAGACGAAAACCATGAAATATTGGCCGACACTGTCATTATTGCCACTGGTGCGAGCGCCAAATGGTTAGGCATCCCTTCTGAAGAAAAATTAAATGGTAGAGGAGTGAGTGCTTGTGCTGTTTGCGATGGTTTCTTCTTTAGAGGAAAAGATGTTGCTATAGTTGGAGCTGGAGATACTGCTTGCGAAGAAGCAAGTTATTTAGCAAAAATCTGCAGCAAGGTATACATGATTGTTAGGAGAAATGAATTCAGGGCTTCAAAAGCAATGGTAAATAGGGTAATGAACACCCCAAATATTGAAGTGCTTTTTGAATCTGAAACCGATGAAATTTTAGGAGAAGACAAAGTAACTGGTGCTAGATTAAAAAATACAAAAACTGGTGAGTTAAAAGAAATTGCCATCAGTGGATTTTTTGTTGCAATTGGACACCATCCAAACACTGATATATTTAAAGGATTCCTTGATATGGATGAAACTGGTTATTTGAAAACAATTCCAGGTACCAGCAAAACTAATATAGAAGCAGTTTTTGCTTGTGGCGATGCACAAGATAAAATATACAGACAAGCGGTTACGGCTGCTGGCAGTGGTTGTATGGCAGCCTTAGATGCCGAAAGGTATTTGGCAGCCAAGCAAGATGCCTAAGCCTTCTAAAGCATAAAAAGAAAGCCTGTTGTATTTTTTACAGCAGGCTTTTTTTTCGTCAACATCTGTGTATAACTAACTTTTCTTTTCCTAAATTAAATTATGAATCTTCCACTGAGCAGAGGTCAATTAATTAACAATTTAGTAATGGTAGTAAAAAAAAAGGTAGTTAAAAAAGTAGCTAAAAAACCTACTAAAACACTTAAACCAGTTAAACAAGTAAAGAAGATTTTTGTACTAGATACATCAGTCATTTTATACGACAACAATTCAATTAAAAATTTCAAAGAACATGATGTGGCAATTCCCATTACCGTTTTGGAAGAATTAGATAATTTCAAAAAGGGAAACGACACCATCAATTTTGAGGCACGTGAATTTATTCGTTACCTCGATAAACTTTCAGGAGAATATACCTTAACAGATTGGATTGCCATAAATGGCCCAACACGTGGACATTTTAAGGTAATTATGAATGAAAAAACCAAAGTTGATGCCCAGGTAGTTTTTGGCGAACGCAAGGCAGATCATAGGATTTTAAATGCCGCAATAGCTATGAAAGAGCAGTATCCTACCCGACCAGTAATTATGGTTACCAAGGATGTGAATTTAAGGCTCAAGGCAAAGTCTTTAGGTATTTTAGCAGAAGATTATGAAACGGGTAAAATTAAAGACATAGACACCCTCCATACAGGTAGAACAATTATAGAAAAAGTTAGAACTTCTGTGATTGATGAAATATACGCCAGAGGATTTGTGTCGTATGAATTGGTGATGAAAAAGAAACCTTTGGCAAATCATTTCTACATACTTAAAAATACACAAAACAGTGTACTAACTTTTTTCAATGCAGAAACAGAAAGCTTGGAAAAGGTTAATAAAACAGGTGCTTCAGGAATAAAACCTAGAAATGCAGAACAAGCTTTTGCCTTGCATGCCGTTTTAAATCCACAAATAAAATTGGTAACCATTCAAGGTATGGCTGGAACTGGTAAAACTCTTTTAGCCTTAGCTGCCGCTATGGAACAAAAAGCCAATTACCGTCAAATTTATTTAGCTAGACCAATCATACCATTAGGCAATAGAGATATTGGTTATTTACCAGGAGATATCAAATCAAAAATTAATCCCTATATGGAACCCCTTTGGGACAATTTAAAATTAATTCAAAATCAATGGAAAGAAACCGATAAGGAATTTCAAAAAATTACCGATATGGTGAACCAAGAAAAGTTAATGGTAACACCCTTGGCATATATAAGAGGAAGAAGTTTATCTAATATTATTTTTATTATTGATGAAGCGCAAAACCTTACTCCTCTTGAGGTGAAAACAATAATTACCAGAGCAGGTGAAGGAACAAAGATTGTTTTTACAGGAGATATATTCCAAATAGATACACCTTACCTCGACTCTCAATCTAATGGTCTCTCCTACCTCATAGACCGTTTGCAAGACAATCCATTGTATGCGCATATTACCCTAGAAAAAGGCGAACGCTCAGAATTGGCTAATTTAGCCAACCAATTATTATAAAAAATGAACGCAGAAAAGGCAAAGTCCAGAAAATACCAACAAAGTGAACGCAGGTTTTTAGAAGGACCCAGATCGAGGAAAAGTGAATTCTTTTTTGCCTTCAAAGTTTGGTTCGAATTTATTAAAGGATTTAGAGCACTCCATTTTTTAGGTCCTTGTGTTACCGTTTTTGGAAGCGCACGCTTTGATGAAAACCATGAATATTACCAAAAGGCAAGAGAGATTGGCGCAGGATTAAGTGATTTAGGATTTGGGGTGCTAACAGGTGGAGGTCCTGGAATTATGGAAGCTGCCAACAGAGGTGCCTTTGAAAATAATGGCTTAAGCATTGGCTGCAATATTCAATTGCCCCATGAGCAAAAAGAAAATCCCTACTTACACCGTATGGTTGAATTTAGGTATTTTTTTGTAAGAAAAACCTTATTGATAAAGTACTCTTATGGATTTGTAATTATGCCAGGTGGCTGGGGTACAATGGATGAAATGTTTGAAGCATTAACACTTATTCAAACTGGCAAAATTAAGGATTTCCCAGTGGTTGTTTTTGGAACAGCTTACTGGAAAAAATTAATGGAGCTTCTTGTAGATATGGTTGCTAACAAAACAATCTCAGAAAACGACACTAAAGAACATTTGCTATTTACAGATTCTGTGGAAGAGGCAATGGAACATTTTAAAAAACATTCCATTCAAAAATTTGAACTTAAGCGAGAAAAAGTTTACAAACCAATTAGCCTTTTAGGCGAGCGCTAATTGCGTTCATCTTTGCTCATGCGCTGCGCTCTCTGAAAGTTTGCAAAATAACCATTGCCAACGCTTGCTTTGTAATGGCAGTGGTTACTAATAGTTCCTGTTTCTTCGCATTTGCAGGCCACAATTTTATTATTTTCAAAAAAGAACCTGCAATTTTCGCAGGCCACTGCAGAACACATTTTAAATTGAGCATCTTCATTTAAAACAAAATTGATTCCAACTAAATCAATATCTATGGCAGCAATTTTTTTTCTGCCTTGGTAAGCACAAGTAGCCAATAAATAATACGCGTTGCCCAATTGGGTAATTGCCATTTCTGTTACTTTGGTACCATCTTTAAATGTCCACTCAAAGGCTTTTACCAATGAAGGTTGATTGTTATTTATAACAAATACACCATTATTCATCTCACCAATAATTACGCCAGGAGTTTGAGAATAGGCTGTAATTTGAACGAGGAACATGAAAATAAATAAGAGTTTTTTAATCATATAATTATTTTAATTACCCTCCTATTAATCGTGCAATAAAATAGGCCGAACCTGCAGCCAGTGCGCCAATTAGCAATGTTTTAAAAGCTCCCATGAAAGGTTCTTGGCCAATAATTTTTGTTTTAAAATAACCGAATGTAAAAAGGCAAATTGCTGTAATTACGCATGAATAAATAAATCCATCTTGTGGATTATCGGAAAACAATGAAAAGTATGGACTAAGAGGAACAATACCCCCAACAATATAAGAAATACCAATAGTTAAGGCACTTGTTCTTGCTCTGTTCAAATCTGGTTCTTCTAAACCCAATTCATAGCGCATCATAAACTTCACCCATTGGTCTTTATTCTTTGATAACTCTTCAACAATTACTTCTGTTGACGACTCACTTAAACCATATTCTTTAAACACATCACGCACTTCTTGTTTTTCAACTTCAGGGTAAACCTCAATTTCCCTATACTCCCTTTTAAGTTCGCTGGCATAATGATCTATTTCAGTTTTACCTGCTAAATAACCACCTAAGCCCATAGCAATACTCCCTGCTACAATTTCTGCCAAACCAGCAGTAACAATTACACCGTTACCTTGTGCAGCTCCCGTTAATCCCGCTGCTAATGCAAATGGGACAGTTAAGCCATCGCTCATTCCAATAACGATATCGCGTACCATTTCACTTCCGCTAAAATGTTTTTCTTCGTGACTATGATGGTGTATTGTGTTTGACATAAATATTTTTTGAAGCAGTAAATTATGATTTAATTCTTTCGTATTTTGATATATTGGCAATATTTATTTCACTCAGTAATTCAATGGCTTTTGGTTTTTCAATGTCTTCGGCACCTTTGAAAATTGAAACCAATTCATCACTTTTGGCTTCAAAAAACACCAACAGCATTACAGTATTAGGTGATATTTTATATACTTTCTTAACTTGATCTAAGGCAATCATTATTTGCTTACGGGCCTGAAATGCGTCTTTGGTAAATTGATCCATGCCCTTTCTATGATAGACATAATAAGCATTTCTAAGCGGACGAAAACGCTCATTTAAAATATTATCAATAAGGTTATAGCGCGTACGAACAGTTTTTTCAAACGGCTTCCATCCTGCTCTAGCGCTGGTTTGTTGCGCTAAGTTGGCAATTTGAAAAGCCTTGGTATAAAACGGCGTACCTCCCTCCGATGCATAACTATCAAAATCTAAGGCTAAGGTATAAAATGCATAAAAACTTAATAGCGATGACAGGTCACCGAGGTATTGACCATCTTGAAATTCTACCCTATCCTGTTCTTGGTATTTAAAGTCCCAATTTTCATCATTAAAGCTAAATAAGGTGGTATTATAGCTCGAACCAAAAACAGGTCTGCGAGATTGAATAATGGCAGAAGCCCTGTATTCATAGGTGTTTTGATCGTAGGCGGCAATTATAATTTCAATATTTAATTCAAGTTTTTCATTGTTTGCCATTTGCTCATTGGTCCAACGGCTGTTATTCATAAAATCTTGCAGCCTTTGCTCCAAATTTCTAAAAATAGATTTATCAGTAATTTGAACTTGTTGGTCGTTTATTTTTACACGGCACGATAATTCTTGTGCCTTCAAACTGAAGCCAAGCAAAGTGATAACAATGAAGATGAAAATTTCTTTACGCATGAATAATTTGAATAAGTTGCTCAACAATATCAACGGCAACGGCACTTTTCGACTTTAATTCGAAATTATGCATTTTTCCGTCTTTATGAATTATTTGGATTTTGTTGGTATCAACGCCAAAGCCTGCGCCTTTATTTTTCAGAGAATTAAGAACAATAAAGTCGAGGTTTTTTTCTGTTATTTTTTTCTTGGCATTTGCTAGCTCATTTTCAGTTTCTAAAGCAAATCCAATTAGCAATTGTTTTTTTGTTTTAAGTCGACCCAATTCCTTTAAAATATCTGTTGTCTTTTTAAGCTTTAATTGAAGCGTATCTCCACTCTTTTTAATTTTCTGTGCACTCACTTTCTCAGGCGTATAATCTGCAACAGCAGCGCTTAAAACAGCAACTTCAGACTTTTTAAAATGTTTTAAAGTAGCGTTTAACATCTCTTCGGCAGATTGCACATCAATGCGTGTAATATTTTTATTTTTTAACTGCATTTGGCTCGGCCCGGCAATTAAAATTACTTTAGCCCCTTTATTGGCAAGCTCTTCCGCAATAGCAAAACCCATCTTTCCACTGCTATGATTTCCAATAAAACGAACAGGATCTAAATGTTCATACGTTGGTCCGGCAGTAACTAAAATTTGCTTTCCAATTAATTCAGCAGCCTGATTCACCTGATTTTTTATAAACTGAAAAATTTCTTCAGGTTCGGCCATTCTGCCTTTTCCATCCAATCCACTGGCTAATTCACCACTATTTGGTTCTATAATCAGATTTCCAAATGCGGCAATGGTTTTCAAATTTGTTTGTGTTGCTGGATGTGCATACATATCCAAATCCATAGCAGGTGCAACTATAACTGGGCATCTTGCAGAAAGGTAGCTAGCAAGTAATAAATTATCACACAGACCATGAGCCATTTTAGCTAAGGTATTGGCTGTAGCTGGGGCAATTAAAAAAACATCGGCCCATAAACCCAATTCAACATGGTTTGTCCATTCCCCTTTATCACCTTTTATAAATTGAGACTGAACAGGATTTTTGCTTAGGGTAGCAAGTGTTACTGGCGTAACAAAATCGCGCGCAGCTGGTGTCATCACAATTTTAACTTGGGCACCCGCTTTAACAAATAAGCGGGTCAATGCGGCCGTTTTGTAGGCTGCAATGCTCCCGCTTATTCCAAGTAGTATTTTTTTTCCTTCAAGCATTTGAAGGCAAATTACGCTATTAGTTTTCTTCTGCCAAACGCTTTTCCTTTTCAGGATTGCGGAAATGCACTTTTTCTGCTAAAAACTCTTCAGTTGCAATTAGAGTTGGCTTAGGCAAACGCTCGTAGTACATTGAAATTTCAATTTGTTCACGGTTTTCAAATACTTCTTCCAAAGTATCACTATCGTTATTAAATTCATCCAATTTACCGTGCAATTCTTCCTTTAACTCTGCAGCAATTTGGTTGGCACGCTTAGCTATGATAGCAATTGACTCATAGATATTGTCTGTACCTGTTTCCAATTTCCTCAAATCACGCGCAATGGTGGTTGTTGGAACATTCTGATAATTGTTGTTAGCCATTTTATTTATTTATTACTTATTTTTTTGTACTTCATCTGAGATACAAATTCCCTTCTCGAAATAAAGAATGTGATGTATCTTATTATAATTAAAATCTATGTAAGAAACTCCTTCCACATTGTTTTCTATTTTATTGATACTAGAATTAGGTAATCTATATACCAATGCCATACAATTTGAATAAGCCTTTCCAATAAATTCTGCTTTCTCCTCCGTGCGCGTGCTTGTTGGATCAGCGCTTTCCATTAACTGATAACTTCCTCCAGTTTCACCTTGACTAATGTTGTTTACCACTATAGTATCTGGTTTTAACATTATATGTGGCAATTTTTGTTCGTCCTTACTAAGCCACCACATAGCAGCAAGCAAGGCAAGAAAGACAAAAATAATCACAAATCCATTTTTCATAGTTTTACTTTGGAATTAATTTTAGCAATTTCCAACAAAACTCTCCCCTTCATTGTCTTGGCATCGTCCATATACTTGCTGCTTTCGGTATATTGCTCTGCAAATTCTTCGTAAGCCAACAAGGTATTATTGAACCTTTCCAATTGTTTTTCTGCCACACTATTTTTAGCTAAAAGGTAATTTGCCTTTACTACTAAAAAGTCTACTTCTTCCTTTTGTGCCATTTCAGGATATGCTCTTGAAATGTTTTTTAAAGTTACAATTGCACTTTTGTATTCGCCCATATTGTAATACATTTTTGCCGACATATAAGCCTTGTAACTCAATTTATCGCGAAGCTTATCCAAATAGTTATTTACTTCTGGAATGTATTTGCTTTCTGGATAAACATTAATAAAAATCTTAAAAGTCTCAATGGCTTTGTAGGTATCGGTTTGATCCAATTCTGGTTCGAAGGATTCCAAAAAAGCACAATAAGCATTCATGTACAAAGATTCTTCAGCATGCTCACCTGTTGGAAAGTTTTCAAAATAGGTCTTAAATTGAAATCCAGCCAAAGCATACATCTTTAATCCAAAATTACATTGCGCACTGTTGTAAAGAACTTTTTCTGCAGTTGGGGTTCCGCTATAGGCATCTTCCACCTGCTCATACAAGCTAATTGCCCTAACAAAGTCCTTCTTTTTATAATAAGCATCAGCCATTTCTAACTTAAGCCTGTTATCTGGATTCTTAAGCACTTGTTGGTACTTATTAGAACAGCCAGAAAGCATCAGCGAAATAAACAGAATACAAATACCGAAATACCTCATAGTTAGCAAACTGCAAACATACACTTTTTATTTAGTCTTTTTCAATTATTTTTACATCCGATTGAACAAACAATATACATATATCTTCTTGATTATTTGGCTCTTAATGGGTTCGAAGCCTGTCTACGCCCAATTAGACTCTCCCTTTCAATTGTTTTTACTATCTAAACCAACTGACACTGTATTAGTTAGACCAAAAGTTAAACTAAAACCAGACAGTATTATTAATTATGCCATTTCGTTCATGGGCGATCGCTACCGTAGAGGAGGCACAGGTGCAAAAGGATTTGATTGCAGCGGATTTACCATGATGGTATACAGAAAATACGGCATTAAACTTCCTCACACATCTGCTGGGCAAAGTTTTATGGGCGTTGAAGTGCAAAGAAATCAAATTAACAAAGGTGATTTACTTTTCTTTAAAGGCAGAAATAGCCGAAGAAGGGGCATTGGACACGTTGGAATTGTGGTTTCAAATAAAGGAGACCCTATCCAATTTATTCATTCTAGCACCAGTGCTGGGGTTAGAATAGATAGATTAGATGCGCCCTATTACAAACGTAGATTTATGAAAGCCACGCGGGTATTGCCCTTGCGGTAATCCTAACATTTTATATTACCTTCGAATTAATCAAATCGTCCATTCTTTAAATAACCTTATAAACCTACATATATGAGCATCCGTAAAGCTTTTAACTTAAACAAGTGGATTGAAGAAAACCGCCATTTATTGGTTCCGCCAATTGCTAATAAAAATTTATACCCAGAAGGAACAGACTATATTGTAATGATTGTGGGTGGCCCAAATGCACGCAAAGATTATCACTTCAATGAAACCGAAGAATTGTTCTACCAATTAGAAGGAAATATTACGGTGAATATTCAAGAAGAGGGTAAGGTTGTTCCTATTCATTTAGGTCCTGGCGACATGTTTCTGTGCCCACCTAATACTCCCCATTCTCCGGGCCGAACCGAAGGATCTATAGGTTTGGTAATTGAGCGCGTTAGAGAAGGAAAAGGCTATAACGATGGCTTGTTATGGTTCTGCGAGAAATGTAACCACAAGTTACATGAAGTATATTTTGAATTGCAAAATATTGAAACCGACTTCCAAAACCATTTCAAGCATTATTATGGGTCGGAAGATTTACGCACTTGCAAAAGTTGTGGGCATGTAATGGAAACCAATCCTAAATTTCTATAAATAAAATCTAACATGTTTACCCTCCCAGGAAAGAAGCACATAGCTTCCCTCCTTATTTTTATATCCTTTTCACATTTTGGTTTTAGTCAGATAAATTGGTGGAACCAAACTACCGCTTATGAAATTTTTGTAAGAAGTTTTTACGATAGCAACGCAGATGGCATAGGAGATTTTAATGGACTTACACAGAAATTAGATTATTTAAATGATGGCAATGCCAATACTAATTCAGATTTAGGGGTGGGCTTGCTTTGGTTAATGCCAATCAATTCAACACCAAGCGACCATGGCTACGATGTTACCAATTATTATACGGTAAATCCAAAATATGGAACGCTAAATGAATTTAAGACGCTGCTCACACAGGCGCATAATAGGGGCATAAAAGTAGTGATGGATTTGGTATTAAACCACACATCCGACCAACATCCATGGTTTGTTAAATCTGCGGCAAATGACCCATTTTATAGAAACTTTTACCGCTGGGATGCCGCACCTGGAAACCAAACTGGTCCTTGGGGTCAGCAAGTTTGGTATAGTAAAAATGGTAGTAATTATTATGGTTTGTTTTGGAGCGGCATGCCAGATTTAAATTACAATTACCAACCCGTAAAAGACAGTGTATTTGCAATTGCTAAATATTGGCTCAAAGAAATTGGCATAGATGGCTTTAGATTAGATGCTGCGATGTATTTATTTGAAGAAGGTAGCATTTTGAAAAACCATCCTAAAACAATTGCCTTTTGGAAAGAGTTTAATGATAGCTGCGAATCTTGGAAAGCCAATTCTTTATTGGTGGGTGAAGTTTGGGACAGCCCTGCAAGTATTAAATTATATACTGGAAAATTGGATATGTGTTTTGAATTTAACCTCGCAGATGCCAATATTAACGCCATTTCAAGTGGTAACCCCTACAACTCACGAGTAACATTAAATAATACAAAAACAAGTTACCAAGACAATCAATTTGCTACCTTTCTAACTAACCACGACCAAAACAGGGTGTTTGATGTATTTAATACAAATATAGAAATGAATAAAGCTGCGGCAAGTTTGTACCTTACTCAGCCTGGTGTTCCATTTTTATATTATGGCGAGGAAGTTGCCATGCGCGGCGCTAAACCCGACCAATATATTAGAAGACCTATGCAATGGTCTAATGCTGGAAATGCAGGATTCTCAACTGTAAATCCTTGGATAGCTTTGAATAGCAATTATGCAAACTACAATGTAAGTGTAATGCAGGCCGATCCAAATTCCTTATGGAATCATTACCAAAAATTAATAAAAATTAGAAAGCAACAAAGTGTTTTGCAAATAGGAACATACCAAAATATTATTAGCACCCATAATGAAGTGCATACTTACCAAAGGAGCTTAAGTGGAGATGATATTTTGGTTATGGTAAACACAACAAATACCACTATTGATACTGTTCAATTTGTAATAAGCAGAAGTGATGGCAGCGTAGGAAATTGCAAGTTTGTAGACCTCCTGAACGACACTAGTTTCTTTGTTATGGGTAATGGTCAATATTCAATTAGTTTGCCGCTTAAGCCATACCAAACAAGGATTATAGCTATTGATTATCCAATTGGAATAACTAATAATGAATGGTCAAATAACTTAATTGTTTACCCAAATCCTGCCACTAATGAAATCACAATTGTACAAAAGTTATTGGGTCAGCCTCAATTAAATATGCAATTATTTAATTTAAAGGGCGAATTACTGATAAGCAAAGAAAATATAGGAGATTTAAGCAAGCATCAGATAGCTTTACCAAATGGAATTTACCTAATAAAACTTAGCAATGAATTAGGTGAATATAGTACACAAAAACTCGTAATTAATTAAAAAAAAAGGCCCTCGTTAAAGGGCCATTTTTTTAGTTATAGTTTAATTTAGGGAAGCGATAAGCTTCTCCATCATGAATAAACAATTCATTTATTTCAATAGTAATAAATTGATGAATAGGAAATTGTTGCACAATATCTAAAACCTCGTCTGCTCTTTCTGCTAAGAAAATAATCCAACCCTTACTCCTATCAAAACTAATAGAATAAGATATAATTTTTCCATCCGAAATAAGTTCATTGATATAAGCCCTGTGCGCAGGAATCATACGCATAAAATTCATTTCAATTTCATCAGGCAAAAATATCTCAACCATAAATTGCTTTTTCATAGGCTATTTTTTCTATTTAGATTTCAATTATTGTGCCGTAAAATGATTTTTTTTTCTGACATTTTACTATTTATTAACCTTAAAATGTGTTTTTGCCCTAGAATATGACATGTTCAATGACTTAAATTTGCAATAATGATTACGGATAGAAAAGGTTATTTATTTAAAGATAGGGAAATCAGTTGGTTGCATTTTAATGAAAGGGTGCTTCAGGAAGCTGAAAACCCCCTAAATCCATTAATGGAAAGAATTAAATTCTTAGCAATTTTTTCTTCTAACCTCGATGAGTTCTTTAGGGTAAGAGTAGCACAGATTAGGCGCATGCAACGTATAAATGGCAAAAAAGCCATTTCAGAATACCAATCTTCCCCAGATGAAATATTGTCGGAGATACAACTGACAGTAATGGTGTTGCAAGACAAATTTACCGAAATATACGAGCAGCAATTAATTCCTGCCCTAGCACAGAATAAAATTTTCTTGATTGAAGAAAAGCAGGTAAATGAGAAAGAGAAGCTTATTATTCAGGATTATTTTAAAGCAAATGTTTTAAATCATTTGTTTCCCGTTTTACTGGATCAATTAAAACAGATCCCACACCTCAGGGATAGAAGTATTTATTTGGCGGTGCGCATGAAAAATAGCCAAAGTGGAAAAGACCCTAAGCATGCCATCATAGAGATTCCAACCAATATAATTAGCCGATTTTTCACTTTGCCAGAATTTGAAAATTCGCAGCATATTATTCTTTTGGAAAACATCATTCGAATTAATTTAAAGCGCATATTTTCAATTTTTGATTACCAAGAATTTGAATCCTATATTATTAAACTTACACGTGATGCAGAGTTTGAGATTAGTAAAGATGAAACAGACTATTCGTCAAATCTTTTAGATAAAATTCAAAAGAGTTTAAAGCAACGATCTAAAGGCGCACCTACCCGTTTTGTATACGATGAGGCAATGCCTAAAGACATGTTAGAATTGCTCATCAAAAAACTAGAATTAAAGAACGTGAATTTAATTCCAGGTGGTCGTTACCATAACTTTAAAGACTTTATGGACTTTCCTCAGGTGGGCAAAAAGATTGATTATTTCCCTGCCTTAAAACCTCACACATCTGCTGTTTTGGAGGAGGAGAAGCGCATGTTTGATGCCATCAGTAAAAAAGATGTTTTATTGCATCACCCCTACCAAAGCTTTGATTACCTTATTCGTTTTTTAAGGGAAGCTGCGATTGACCCTAATGTTAGTACCATCCTAATTACACTTTATAGAGTAGCCAAACATAGTAATGTAGTAAATGCGCTTATAAATGCTGTTAAAAACGGTAAAAAGGTAATGGTTCTTATGGAGCTGCAAGCACGTTTTGATGAAGAATCAAATATTTACTGGACAAATCAATTACAAGAAGCAGGTGCGCAGGTTCATTTTGGAAAAGCTGGACAAAAAGTACATAGCAAAATCTGTTTGATATACAGAAGAGAAAATCAGAAAATTGTTAAATATGCGCATCTCTCAACAGGCAATTACAATGGCGTAACTGCGCGTATTTATAGTGATTTTTCTTTGTTCACCAAAGACACGCGCATTACAGATGAAATTGAAGCCTTAACAGACATATTATTTGTTAACCTCAATAGAATTGGGTTCAAACATTTATTGGTTGCTCCAAACTTCATGAAACAACAATTCATGGATTTAATTGACCAAGAGGCAAATAATGCTAGAGCCGGTAAACCTGCCTTTATAAAGGCCAAAATGAATTCCTTGGTTGATACAGAAATAATAAAGAAGTTGTATGATGCGAGCAATGCAGGAGTTCAAATTCAATTAATTGTTCGCGGTATTTGTTGCTTGGTTCCGAGTATTGAAGGCAGCAGTAAAAACATAGATGCAATAAGTATAATTGATAGGTTTTTGGAGCATACACGCTTATTTATTTTCTGTGCCGATGGGAAAAATAAAACCTATTTATCTTCTGCAGATTGGATGAGCAGAAACCTGATGAACCG
>CANFHJ010000024.1 GCA_947446605.1 Bacteroidota bacterium
CGCCATGCCAACAACCGCCGCATCGCATCGGTCGCGCCGCATCGGTCATGGGTAAGGACAGGTCGCGACCTGTCCCTACGGGTGGCATGATCGGTCCCTACCTGTGTCGCGACCTGTCCTTACCCATGATGGTCCCCATAAGATGCAGGGTTGTATTGTATATATCGTTTTATGTTTTCTTATTCGAGGGGAGTTTGTATGATTTTATCGTGAAATGAGCGTTGCCATGAGAAGTTTGGATTTGTTTCCAATCGAATTCTTTTTGAAGAGGTGGTTTTGAAGGCGCCCACCAATTCGGATATAGATTTTATTTTTGGATGATTTACACCCTCATCTTTTTTCTTGTTAAAGGAGGTTTTGATGCTCATGATAGCATGAAAGTGTTCGGGCATAATAACAAATGAATCTGCGATTAAATAGGGGTATTGATTAAGTAGCCATTGCCATTGTTCCAAAACAATTTGACCAGTTGCATTCAAAATCATTTCTTGCTTGGAAATTTCCCCGAAGTATTTCACCCTGTTTTGCGTGTTAAATGTGATGAAGTAGGATCTTTCTCTTGAATAATCAAAATCGGGCAATCGGTTCAGTTTTCTGTTTTTCATAATTTAGGGTAGCTTGAGTACGCTAAATTATTAGTCAGTTTGGTCGCTACAAAATCTTCCTATAAGTAGAAAAGCGAATATGAATTGGGTTAAATTGATTAAACCTTTATGGTATAGGCGAAAGATGGATTTTCCTAATTATGAGATTTTATTTAGGATTATTACTAATAAAATAAATAATTGTGCCTAGTGGTAAAAACCAATTTGTTTCTGCGGTTGTAACGGTGTTCGTTTTGCAATAAACCATTTTCAAAATAGGTGTAGTGCAAACTATATTTAATAAAACCTCTTCTGTTAAAATGGGCATAGGAGGTGGTTTTGCCTTGTTTGTTGTGGGTGTATTTGGCGCTGTAACGCAATTGTCCATTTGGTTTAAACAGTTCGTATTTAACCATGTTGGAGTCGGGTGAATAGCTGTAGATCTGACGTTTAATTTTTCCATTCAGATGCGTTTCTATTACCTCGTAAAAACTACCATCCTCATTTTTATTTTTTATTAAACAATAGTTGAGCTTTTCTGTTTTAGGTGCTACAATGGCACCTTTTGCCTCACAGGCATAGCTGTATATTTTTACAAGTTTTTCTTTTTTATCGAAAATGCGTGTTTCTTTTTTCTGACCATCCTCATAATAATCGTATTCAATTTTGCTCAGAAACTTTCCGTTTTTACCAAACGCAATTTCTTTGATTTTTAAACCGCTTGCATTGTAGGCATAGGTAGTTTTCCAATTGCAGGTATGACTGTTTTTTTTGAAATATTCGTAAGACAATAATTTGTGGTCGGCATTGTATTGATATAGGGTATACCAAGCAGTGTCAAGGTTTTTGAGTTTAATTGTAGCGCTTAATAGGGAGTCGTTGTGCCACTGGTAAATAGTTTGGTATTTGCTTCTAGCACTTGTAAAATTTACAATATTTCCCCTTTTATTATAGGTTTGATTCCAAGAAAGTTTTTCAGTTTTTTGTGGATTTGATTTAACAAAAACTTGCTTTTCTTTTACCTTTAGCTCTTTAAAGTGCTCATGGCTATATGTTTGATTTCCCTTTTTAAAATAAACCAATTTTTCATAGGGGAAATTAATCTGAGCAATTCCGCTTAAGCTCATCAGAATAAAAAGTAGCAGTGTTGTTTTTTTCATAGCCTTTTAAAATTTAGATCAAGTTAATTGATTTAATTTTTATGCGATAAATGTAAAATTAGTTTTTGTAATTATTCCTCAATAAAAAACAACTCGTTAACTGTTTTTCTAAAAATTTGCGATAAACGCAATGCCAATTCTGTGGAAGGAATATATTTCCCTGACTCTAACGAAATTATAGTTTGTCTACTTACCTTTATTTTTTCAGCCAATTCAGCTTGAGATAAATTGTGTTCGGCACGTTCTTGTCTGATCCTATTTTTCATTATAATGTTGTTCTATAGTAAGAATAATGATTAATAATCATCGCCATTTTTTTCATATTAATATTAATCCCATTATACTTTAAAAATTAGATTTAATTATAACTTGTTCCCTATTAATTTTTCGAAATTTATTAAATAGGTTAAACCTCCTAGAAATGCAAATAGGCTAATTGATGTTTGAGTATTTGACTGTAAAATTAGAATAGTTATTAATTTCATAGCTAGAAACAATAGAATTAAAAATCTACATGTTTTTCCCAAAGCTTTATAGCGGCAAAGCATTGTTCGTTCATCTTCAATTATTTCTTTACTATTGATAAGTAAGCTAAATCCAATTAATGCAGTTATAGTAATTGCGTTGTCTCTCTTTATAGCATCAAATCCCATTTCACCAGCAAATAATACGAGAATGAAACTTGAAATAAATAAAATTAATCCCAATTTCTTGAACACATTCGGTAATAAATAATCAAACATATATGTAAAGTTTACTTATCCAAAAGTAAAGTTTGTTTTACATATAAACAAGAAAAAAATGTAAGGACAGGTAGGGACAGGTCGCGACCTGTCCCTAAGCGACGCGCGATGACCTGTCCCCAAAGGGTGAGGGTGCGTAAACACAAAAAAAATCCCAAGGCAAAGCCTCGGGATTTTTTTGTAAAAAGGATCTCCCTACTCACACGCCAACCCAATCCTGTTTTAGTAGTCCATTCCACCCATACCACCTGGCATTCCGCCTGCCATAGGAGCTGGGTTATTTTCTTTTTCTTCAGCTAAAATACATTCTGTTGTTAAGATCATAGCAGCAACTGAAGCAGCATTTTGCAAGGCAACCCTGCTCACTTTAGTTGGATCAATAACACCAGCTGCAATTAGGTTTTCGTATTGTTCTGTACGGGCATTGTAACCAAAATCGTCTTTACCTTCACGAACTTTATTTACAACCACACTGCCTTCGCCACCAGCATTGGCAACAATCTGACGCAATGGTTCTTCAATAGAACGTTTAATAATGGCAATACCTGTTGTTTCGTCTTCGTTGATACCTTTTAAGTTTTCTAATGAGGCAATTGCTCTAATATAAGCAACACCACCACCAGCAACAATACCTTCTTCAACGGCAGCACGTGTAGCATGCAAGGCATCGTCAACACGGTCTTTCTTTTCTTTCATTTCCACTTCAGAAGCAGCACCAATATAAAGAACCGCAACACCACCAGCTAATTTAGCCAAACGCTCTTGCAATTTTTCTTTATCGTAATCTGAAGTTGTGTTTTCAATTTGTGCTTTAATTTGGTTTACTCTAGAAGAAATATCTTCTTTAGCACCAGCACCATTGATAATAGTTGTATTGTCTTTATCAATAGTAATTTTTTCTGCTCTACCCATATAGCTAAGATCTGCGTTTTCTAATTTGAAACCACGCTCTTCGCTAATTACGGTACCACCAGTTAAAATTGCGATGTCTTCCAACATTGCTTTTCTTCTATCGCCAAAACCAGGTGCTTTAACAGCAGCAATTTTGAGTGATCCACGAATTTTATTCACCACCAAGGTAGCCAATGCTTCACCTTCTAAATCTTCAGCAATAATTAACAAAGGTTTTCCAGTTTGAACAACCAATTCCAATACAGGAAGTAATTCTTTCATGCTAGAAATTTTCTTGTCGTAAATTAAGATAAATGGATTCTCTAATTCAGCTTCCATTTTCTCTGCATTGGTTACAAAATAAGGAGATAAATAACCACGGTCGAATTGCATTCCTTCTACTGTTTTTACTTCAGTTTCTGTACCTTTTGCTTCTTCTACGGTAATTACACCTTCTTTACCAACTTTGGCCATTGCATCAGCAATTAGTTTTCCAATTACTTCATCGTTATTGGCACTAATAGTAGCAACTTGTTGAATCTTTTTGTTATCGTCGCCCACTTGTTGTGATTGGCTTTTCAAGCTTTCTACAACAGTTGAAACGGCTTTATCAATACCACGTTTTAAATCCATTGGATTTGCACCAGCGGCAACGTTTTTTAAACCAGCAGTAACAATAGCTTGCGCCAAAACTGTAGCAGTTGTTGTTCCATCACCCGCTTGATCAGCAGTTTTAGAAGCAACTTCTTTTACCATTTGTGCACCCATGTTTTCAATAGGGTCTTTCAATTCAATTTCTTTGGCAACTGAAACACCATCTTTGGTAACTTGTGGTGAACCAAATTTTTTGTCTATAACTACATTACGACCTTTTGGTCCTAATGTTACTTTTACGGCATTGGCCAAAGCATCTACACCGCGTTTTAAACCATCACGCGCATCTACACTGTATGAAATTTTCTTAGTCATGTTATGTTTGAATTATTTATTTGAACAATAAAATTAAAGTGTGGCAAAAATGTCACTTTCACGCATAATCAAATAATCGTTTCCTTCAAAACTGATTTCTGTGCCTGCGTATTTTCCATAAAGAACAACATCACCTGCTTTTACAGCTGGTTTGTTTCCTTTTTCATCTAACTCACTTACCGAAATAACGGTACCTCTTTGTGGTTTTTCTTTAGCAGTATCAGGAATAATGATACCTGAAGCTGTTTTTTCTTCTGCTGGGGCAGGCAAAACAATCACTCTGTTTTGTGTTCCTGCAATTGGTTTTAATGAAATTGACATATACTTTTTGTTTTTATTTGTTGTGTTGTAACCTCTTTATGCGAAAGCTGTGCCAAGGCAAAAATGCTGACAGTTTTTCATATTTTGGCAACTTACAATAGAATTTCGGGAAACTTTGTCTATTTTTCAAATAAAATTAGGGTCGAACGCAACCCATTTGCAAGGCATTATGACTTATGAGCAAGGTATAGGGTACGTTTCAAGATAATAACTTGCAAGCCAATAGGCAATTACTTGTAAATTAGACCTTTGAGAAATTGTTAAATGAAAATTGTAGTGATAAATTAGAAAAAGTTAAAATGAAAAAACTATCAATTGTATTATTATTTGCATTTGTAATTATCAGTTGCAACAAACTTGAGATTGAAAAAGGTACTCCAAAAAGTGTCGAAAATAAAATTAAAGAATTCAACAAATCATCCTATTGTAGCAATGCAAAAGTTGACCAGTTTACCTTTCAAGGAAATACTGTTTACGCATTTGATCCTGGTAATTGTGGCGCGGACATGATGACTGAAGTTGTCAGTTCAGATTGTAAAAGTCTAGGATCCTTAGGTGGTATTTCTGGAAATACAATAATTAATGGTGCAGATTTTTCAGCTGCAACATTTATTAAAACTACATGGAAGAAATAAAACCAAGCCCTAATAGCTCCTATAAGAAATAGGCCATTCAGAAACTTTGTGCTTCTTGTCAAGTTTAGTTCTGACAAACATTTAAGTAATTCAAAATCGCCAAATCCTTTTAGCTGCAAACCGCTATAAAAAGTATGTTGTTTAACGAATCCGATATCATCAAAGGTTGTTTGGAAGGCGAAAGAGCCAGTCAGAAGGCCCTATATGAGCATTTTGCCGGAAAAATGTTAGGCGTTTGCATGCGTTATGCCAAAGACAGGGCAGAGGCTGAAGACATGCTGCAGGAGGGGTTTTTGAAGGTTTTTCAAGGAATTTCTAAGTTTAAATTTGAAGGTAGTTTTGAAGGATGGGTGCGCCGCATTATGGTATACAATGCCATTAACCTTTACAAACATAGAAGCCGGAAGTTTCAGGAAGATTTAGACCAAGAGAATTTTGATGCGCCTTTTCATGATAATATACTCGAAAGAATTTCTGCCAAAGAGATTATTGCATTAATTCAACACATGCCAGAAGGTTACCGGGTAATCTTTAACTTATATGCCATAGAGGGTTATTCTCACAAGGAAATAGCCCAAAAACTAAATATCGCTGAAGGAACCAGCAAATCGCAATATTCCCGATCCAAGCAGTATATGCAGGGTTTATTGGCCAAACATTATCAGATTTTAAATGAGCCATTTGAAGCAGCAAAATAATTTTGAGGAGAAGTTGAAGGAACAACTTGATGGCATGGAATGGAAGCCGTCTAATTCCTTGTGGGATCGCATAGAACAAAATATGGATGCAGATTCCTTTGAGCCCGCCCTGCAAAATAAACTCGCAAATTATTCTCTTGAACCTCATGCGGAAGTATGGGAAAATGTGGAGGCCCAGCTTCCAGAGAAAGACAATAGAAAAGGATTTTTGTGGCTAAGTGTTATTTCTTTTGTATTGCTTGCCAGTTTTGGTGCGGGCTATTGGTTCCGCGAAGTGGAGGTAGAAAACAAGGTAGCGGTTAATGCTGCTGGTCAATCAAATACTTTTCAGCAAGCGCAAACTACTAACAAGGTTTCGGTTCGAACCGACAAAAATGAAATAGAAAAGGCAAAGGAGAAAGTTAGCAGCAATGCCCCAAAGGATAAGCAATCCATCCAAGTAAAAGCGGCTAAACAAGCTATTAAGAAGGTTAAACAGAATGAAAATAATTTACTTGCCTTGCGTTCTCATCAGCGTGCTAAAAAAGCAGTAAAGGGAGCCAATTCTACTCGCACTAATAAGGTAAGGAATGGCAATAATTTATTGGCAATTCAATCTGTTTCTACTAATGGTGGAACGGTTATTTCACCCTCAAATATTATTGCAGGTTTAGTAGATGCAAACCGTTCACAAAGCGTCAATGAAAATTTGGCCAATCCATTGGGTAGTGAAAACGAACCCAAAATTTTAGATGCAGCAAGCATTCCAAGCAATCCTGCCCCAAATGTTAATGTAAAAGAAATTCCTTCTGCTTCAATTTTACTGGGCAATGCTGCAGATACTTTTGCAGAAAACAAGCCATTTAGAGGCAGCAGTTATATTGCACCCGAAGAGAACCTTACAAACTTCTCTTTAACTGCATTTGCTGGTTTAAATTGGGGTGTGATGCAATTAAAAATGCCCGCTACAAGTAATAATGCCAATCCTAATATAATTGCCAATCTCCAAAATTCTTACAACTTGCGTAAAAGCATGGAAATTGCCAGTATTGATTTTTCTGGTGGATTAATGCTTGATTACCATTTTGTAAAATCTTGGTTTGTGAGTTTTGGAATAGGCATGACAAACTTAAAACAGGATGTGCGCTTTAATACCAAAACAGCCCAACAAGGTAATCCAAATTTGATACAGCCGGTTAATCAATATGTTCACCCAGGAGATTCAATCATTGCGGGCGCCGGAAATACTTACGAAAACAAATATAGTTTTACAGAAATTCCACTCTTATTGGGTTATCAATTACCATCGGAAGGCGATTTTAATTTTAGCATCATGGGTGGCGTAAGTTATGCGCACCTAAATTTGGTTAATACCTATATGCCAGATCCTGCATGTATTGGTATTTTAGTGGTTACAGATAAAGAATCGTTTCCAAATTTTAAAGATGTAATTTTTCTAAATATTGCGCCTGCTGTATCCTATAAACTAAATAGCTCTGTTGAAATTGGCAGTATGCTACAAGCAAAAATGGCACTCAACAATATGGTAGGAGAGGCGCAATGGGTGCAGCAAAGGCCTTATTTACTTGGTTTGAACCTATTTATCCGCAAGCATTTTTAAATGACCAACACGCACAAAAAAGCCGTCGTAACTTAATTGCTACGACGGCTTTTTTTATTTCTAAAAATATTATTGAGCTGGTTGCTGCGCACCTGCACCTTCTTGTGCTGGTTGAGCAGTTTGTGCTGGTTGCGGAGCTACGGGAGCTGCAGGCACTGCTTGTTCTTCAATGTTTGATTTAATCCTAGAATCATTCAAACCTTCGTTGCTTGCGCCATTAGGACGAAAGAAATTAGATAACAATGAAAGAGATATCAAAGCGATGGCCATTACCCAAGTTGCTTTTTCTACAACGTCTGTACTGCGTTTAACACCCATAATTTGGCTAGGCGCAACAAAGTTTGCTGCAATACCGCCTTTTGGGTTTTGGATGAGTACCAATAAAGTAAGTAACAAACAAGCTACTACAATTAAAATTAAAATTACTGTTAACATATCTATTCTATATTATGTGCTGATTTAATCTGTAAAATCAGGCCTGCGAAATAAGGTAATTTATCGGGATTATGCAACCCCAATTTTTCATACATCACAATTGCCTTTTTATAGAGGCCTTGGCGGGTGTAAATTTGTGCCAAAGTTTCACTTATAATCTCTTCACTTTCTTCTGCGCTTTGCTTAGCCATGTTCATTGGGCTGTAAAACTCGCTCTTAGGTCTTGCTATGCTTGGGTTTTCACGCATAAACTTATCTAAAATAGATTCTACTGTACTTGGGTCGCGGGCAATTTTAGGCGTAGGCAAATCTGCCGTTTTAGGCTTTACGCTTGGCGTTTCCGGCTTATTTACATTTGCTTCAATGCTGGTTTTTGGTGTTTCAGTTCTAGGTTTCAGACTTGCAAATGGTTCGGTCCACTCAATTTTTGCAGTGTTACTGCCTCCAAAGCAATCTATGAAACTGTCTTCAAAAATATTTTCATTATAATTTACCTGCTTGTACAAGGGTGCCAATAATTCATTAACCTCATGTTGGTATAATGAATATAATGGGTCTAAAGTAGTTTTTGTAACAGGTGTTTCAGTTAAATTACTTATAGGTAAAGGTGTTTCAATAACTTTCTCTACAATAAGTGGTTTTTCCCTCGAAATATTTTCTTCTATATGGGTGTTTAAATTTGCATTAGCCTGTTCGCCCAAATTTAAATTAAATGCATTCACAAAGGCAAAGTCTTCCTCCATTTTTGCAGGAGCAATAAGTACTGGCGGAGTGCTGTTTTCAATTTGTTTCTCTTCAATTTCCTCGTCTGCGCTGTCTTTTTGTGCTATCCAATCAAAGAAAGCACTATCCGTTTCTGCTTTTTCTTCTGTTATTGGAGCAACTGTTTCAATTTCTATTTCGGTTATTTTTTCTATAACTGCAATTGGCTCATCTTCCGTAAACATTGGCGTATATGCAGGAACTTGGGGTTCTTGTTGTATACTTTCAATATCAAATGATTCTAAAACAGTTTCTTCTGTTTCTAAATTATTTGGAATTAATGATACTTCTTCGCTTTTCTCTATTTCCTGAACTTTTGGAACAAATTTCACAAATTTACCAGTAGGTTGAACCAATTTTTCCTCTTCATAAATTTGATTTGGATCTTTGGCAGCTGCCGCAGGCTCAATTGGCGCAGGTATAATAGGCTCTGGTGTTTCAGTCACACTTTCAGGCTCAAGTTCTAACGCTATTTTAACTTCTACCTCACTTGGTTTATCTATTTGTAAATTCTCAATGGCTTGAACCAATAATTCTTCACTTTCGGTTTCAAGCGGCAAATTATTTACTAAATTATAAAGCACGGCCCTGTTTCCAACTTGAATGGCTGCCTGCTTAAGGTACTTGTCATATTCGTAATGATTGGTATTGTGCAGTGCTTTCACAAGCAAATTTTGGCCCAATGAAAAATAAGGAAACTGGGTAAGCAGTGACTTTAATTTTTCAATATCGGCATCCCCAAGTTTTTGGGGCTCCTTAACCATGCTTGTAAAATCGTACTTGTTCAAATCAGCTATTTTGAGGCAATATAATTAAAAAAAGAGTGGCTGTCAATTTACCAATTAATAAATGCCTTATTAAAAATATCCTGAACCATACCATCACAAATTTTGTTGATGAGGTCCCGCTCAATACTGGAGAAATCATTCTTAGAATCGAAATCTGCAAAATTGGTAAAGGTTTGGGTAAAGCTTTTGGTTTCGTCGTTTTTGTTTATACAAACTATTTCAACTGTAACTGTTAACCTGCTCATGGCATTGGTTTGGTTACCTTGAATGGCAATTGGAGCTGTTAGGTAACTCAATATTTTGCCAGAAAACTGCAAATCGCCTTCTTCTGTGGTGAGCTTTAATGGCGTTTCGTTAATAAATTTTGTCTTGATTTTTTCTGTGAGTGTTTGGCTCAAAGTTGGTGCTACTATGGTAGCATTGTTTATGATATAAGTTACACCAAAAGTTTTGCTTGCTGGGTCAATAGAAGCACCGCTTTGAGTATAAATACCGCATCCCGAAACCATCAAAAATATAACAATACCAAGCAATACTTGTAAGAAGTTTCTTTTTTGGAAGCGCATAAATAAGGAGGCTTTAATCATGGTGTTCAAAAATACAATAATCGAAGCAAAGCACACAAAAAAAACGCCTTAAGGAATTTAAGGCGTTTTTTGTATAGAGCTGGTTTTGCTACTTATGCTTGGTTTTTCTTAGCTTCTACAGCTTTTTTTAACCATTCAAAAGTAACTGATTTTGGTCTTTCAATAGGTAAGCCCAAAGCTCTGTCCCACATTAATGAGGCCATTACACCTAAGGCACGACTCACACCAAAAAGAACCGTGTAGAAATCATATTCTTTTAAGCCATAATGCAATAACAAGGCGCCAGAATGCGCGTCTACGTTTGGCCAAGGGTTTTTGATTTTTCCTGTACCTTCTAAAATTGGAGGTGCAACTTCATAAATATTCCAAACAATATTTACCAATTCGTCGTCTGGCATATATGTTTTTGCAAATTCTTGTTGTGCCACAAAACGAGGGTCGGTTTTTCTTAGCACGGCATGTCCGTATCCAGGAACTACTTTACCATTTACCAATGTTTTTTGGATATAGGCAGCAATTTCTTCTTTGCTTGGTGCATGACCAATTTCATCACGCATTTCAAAAATCCATCTTACCACTTCTTGGTTCGCCAATCCGTGCAATGGACCTGCTAATCCGTTCATAGCTGCTGCAAATGAAAGATAAGGATCGCTCAAGGCCGAACCAACCAAGTGGGTAGTATGGGCTGAAACATTTCCTCCTTCATGATCGGCATGGATGGTTAAATACAAGCGCATTAACTTGTAGAATTCATTTTGATCGAAGCCCAACATATGTGCAAAATTTGCAGCCCAATCCAAATCTGGATTTGGAGCAATATGCGAATTGTTTTTATAAGTTCTTCTGTATATATAAGCTGCAATCCTTGGCAAACGTGCCAAAAGGTTGGTTACATCTTCGTAGGTTGGATCCCAATAATCCTTTTTGTTGATACCGTCATGGTAAGCTTTTGCAAACACAGATTCGTGTTGCATGGCCATAATACCAATGCTAAATTGGGTCATTGGATGCGTGGTAATTGGTAAAGAATCTAAGGTTGTAAAAACATGTGCTGGCACTTCCGCTCTTTCTCTCCAGGTTGCTTGAATATCTAATACATCCTCGTAAGTTGGCATTTCACCTAATAACATTAGGTAAAACAATCCTTCTGGAAGTGGCTCGGTTCCACCCGGAACTTTTGGAAGTTTTTCCCTCAATTCGGGAATGGTATAACCTCTAAAACGAATTCCTTCGTTTGCATCTAATAAAGAAGTTTCAGTTAATAGTCCAATAATGCCTTTTTGGCCTGCGTAAACATCTTCAACTGTAAATTGCCCAAGTGGCGTATTTCCGTTTTCTTTAACAAATTGCCTGATCTCTGCCGAAAGTGGCAAAGCTTTTTCGATAAACTTTTTCTTTAACTGACCCATTTTTCTAAATATTCTTAGACTCAAATAATAACCGCGCTAAATTAGTATTTGTTTTACAACTAAAACAAATTGTTTTAAAAAATGCAGAAATTGTTATTTTTACCAAGCGCCTAATTACTATGAAGAGACACGTTTTTTATTTGTTTATGATATTTGTCAGCCTGCTGAAAACACCCGTTTTTAGTCAAGGTTTGCTTATTAAGGGAGTTGTAATTGATGAGAATACATCTTTGCCACTTTCGGCTGTTTCGGTAACTTTAGATAAAAAATACAATACACTTACAGATTCACATGGCTTTTTTTCTTTTTCGGTTCAGCCCGGAAAACACCAATTAAAGGTGAGTAGGGTTGGTTATAAAAACTATGATTTGGTTTTTGAAGAACAATTAGAAGGTAAGCGCGAATTTCAAGTTGCATTAGCACCATTTGTTAACCAGCTGAACCAAGTTGTAATTGCAGGCTCTCGCGGCGCAAAAGAAGTTGCCAGGGAAGTTAGCTCTGTAAATATTATTCAGCCTTATTTAATTAGTAATAGCAATGCCACAGATTTATCTGAAGTATTAAATAAAGTGCCAGGTGTAAGTGTGGTAGATGGACAAGCTACTATTAGAGGTGGTGTAGGTTTCTCTTATAATACTGGCAGCAGGGTAGCAGTGCTATTAGATGACATGCCCTTGCTTGGTGCCGACTTGGGCGATATTCAATGGTCGTTTTTACCCATAGAAGCGGCCGAACAAATTGAAATTATTAAAGGATCTGCTTCTGTTTTATACGGTTCATCTGCTTTAAATGGTACGGTAAACGTTCGTACAGGCTGGGGTTCGGCCAAGCCAATTACCAAGTTTCAATTTTATGAGGGCATACTTTCTAATCCAAAAAGAAAGGAAATGATTTGGTGGTCGCCTTCTTCACATCCTTCAAACAGTGGTATGTTTTATAGCCACAAACAAAGTTGGGGTAAATTTGACTTAGTAGTTTGTGGTAATTTAAATGCCGTACATAGTCATTTGCAAGGAGCAGATTTATATAGAGGAAGAAATTACCTTAAAACACGTTACCGCTTTACCCCTAATTTAAGTGCGGGTATCAATGTAAATATGATGGTGGAGCAGGCGGGGCGTTTCTTTTTATGGGCCGATGCCGACACCGGTGCCTTAAAACCTTTAGACAATTATGTGGTGGACGATTATTTTAGAATAGTTTCCTTAGACCCACATGTAGAATACAAAAAAGGTAAAACTACCCAAACATTTAAAGCAAGGATGTATCAAGTAAAGCGCTTTGTAGACAGAGCTGTTCACCCATTAGACAATGATGCAATTGCAAATTTATATGCCTTCGATTATAATTTAAAAACCAGTTTGTTTAAAAACTTTTACCTAACCTCGGGTACCTATTTAACAACCTTATGGGCGGTGGGTAATGTATATAAAGGTGAATTTGCTGGCTTTAGCAGAGCAGTATTTAGTCAGGCCGATTACCGTTACAAACGTTGGAGTTTTGTTTTAGGAGGCAGGTATGAAATTAACGGATTAGATAAATACCAAGAAAGCACCGGTTTGCTCAAACGTATTGGTGCCAATTTTCAAGCGGCAGAAAAAACTTTTTTACGCGCCAATTATTCAGAGGGTTATCGCTTTCCAACAATTGGTGAAAAATATGTAGAAGACAAAGCGGCCAGTATCCGTTTGTTTCCAAATGAAAAATTGGTTTCAGAACGCGGTTGGACAGCCGAGTTTGGTGTACAGCAAGGATTTAAAATTGGAAATTTTAATGGTTCCATAGATTTTGCCATTTTCGATCAAGAGTACGACAGCATGATTGATTTTAGGTTCGACCAATGGTTGTCGTCTATAGATTATCCTACATTGCCAATTTGGCAAAGGGTAGGCTTTAAGGCTGTAAATATTGGCCAAACAAGGGCTGCAGGTTTTGAAATAAGCGTATCTGGTGAAGGAAGAATTGGTGATGTATTAATTAGAACTTTGGGTGGTTTTACCTATTCTTTGCCAATGAATTTAAGCACTAATCCTGAAATGGCAGATTGGGGTAATTATTGCACAGCTTTCTTTAATAGTTTTGGTAAATTAGATAGCTCAAAATATTATGGCGCTATCTTGCCATATAGAAATAGGAAAACAGCTAAATGGGATATTGAAGCGAGTTTAAAAAGGTTTTCTTTGGGTTATTCCCTCAATTATTTCAGTGTATATGAAAAGGTAGATGCTTTCTTCCCAGTTTTTATTCCGAGTGTAAAAACATTTTTTGAAAGAGCTGGAAGGGGAACCTTGGTTCAAAACATACGTTTCTCCTATCAAATGACACAACAGAGCCGATTGGCAATTTTAATAAATAATTTTACCAACGAAGAATATGCCACTCGTCCAGGGAAAATGGACCCAATGCGCAGTTTTAATGTACAATTAAGGATAATGTTTTAATTAATGCGTTAATTGCGGCATGAAAAATAAGTCGCCAATTTTTGTACTGTTTGTTACTATCTTAATTGATTTATTGGGTTTTGGCCTCATTATTCCCATCTTACCCATTTTTGCCAAGGAATTAAATGCTACGCCATTTGTAATAGGATTAATTGCTGGAATTTATTCATTGATGAACTTTTTGTTTGCCCCTTTTTGGGGAACCTTAAGCGATAAAATTGGAAGAAGGCCAGTGATGCTTATCAGCATATTTTTAACCATGCTTTCTTATGTGTTTTTCTCCTTTACGCATAGTTTAACTTTCTTAATTATTTCGCGCATATTTTCGGGAATGGGGTCGGCAAATATTTCTGCTGCCCAAGCGTATATTGCAGATATTACAACGCCAGAAAACAGGGCAAAAAATATGGGTATCATTGGTGCTGGATTTGGATTGGGTTTTATTTTTGGTCCGCCCGCAGGTGGCTATTTAAAATCAATTAGTGGCGAAGGAAGTGTTGATATTGTAGGCTATTTTGCTGCAGGCTTATGTGCCTTTAATTTAATTTTGGCTTATTTGTATTTGCCAGAATCATTAAAGGTAAAAAACCCTTCAAAGGCATTTAGTTTTAAGCCTATTGCCAATATTATTCATGAACTCAAAAAGCCTGTTATTAGCGAGTTAATTTCTATCAACTTTTTATTTGTAGTTGCCTTTTCAATGATGTCGTTAACCGCCGCCATTTTATGGGCCGAACACTACGGATTTGATACCAAACAAATAGGCTATGTGTTTATGTATATTGGCTTAACTGCTGCCATTGTACAAGGAGGTTTGGTTGGTAAATTAAGCAAGGCTTTTGGAGAGAAAAAATTGTTGTTGTATGGTTCATTATTAATGGCATTTGGCTTGGCTACTTTGCCATTTGCACCCACTGATATGTTCTTCTTTCAATTTATAAGCTTGGGTTTAATTTCATTGGCCAATGGTTGTTTAACACCTTCTGTAAATTCACTCATTTCTCAAGCAGCAAATCCAGGTGAGCAGGGCCAAGCATTAGGTACGAACCAATCTCTGGGTTCCTTGGCAAGGGTTGTAGGACCTGTGCTTGGGGGTTTTCTGTTTAACTTACATTATACTTTACCCTACCTTCTTGGAGCAGTATTAATGATAGGTGCTTATGGCGTTTCTAAGTTGCTCAAAAATCAAAATACTACCGATGCCAATATGGTAACGGAAATTAATTAATCTACTATTTCTATTTTAGAAAATATTCATGAAAAGGTTTAAAAATATATTCATTTTGCTTGCCATCATAACTTTGTTATTGGTGCTAAAATTTTTCTGTGGTACCAAGAAAATGGAGCAAGGTGCAAAACCCGGTGGTCCATCTAAAATGCCAGTGAAGGTGAGTGTGCAGGTGCTAAAAGGAGAATTGGTTTCGCCAGTTTATCATGTGAGTGGAAGTCTTTTGGCCAATGAACAAGTGCAATTAAATTGTGAAGCGCAAGGATTGGTTAAAAATGTGTTGTTTAAGGAAGGTGCACGGGTTACTAAAGGTGCGCTATTAATGAAAATAAATGATGCCGATTTGCAAGCGCAATTAAAAAAAGCCCTGGCCAATAAAAAACTAAAAGAAGACAATGCAAAGCGCAATGAAGTGTTATTGAAAAAAGAGGCCATGGCACAAGCAGATTATGACTTTTCTGTAAATGAACTCAATGCTATAAATGCCGATATTGATTACCTAAAGGAAATGATCCGCAAAACGGAAATTCGTGCCCCTTTTAATGGCAATATTGGTTTGCGTACTATAAGTGAGGGCGCCTATGTAACGCTCAATACAAATATTGCCACCTTGCAAGATGTATCAAAATTGAAAATAGATTTTTCTGTGCCAGAAAAGTATGCACTTAAAGTAAATGTTGGAGATGAAATTAGTTTCACGGTTAGTGGTTCGGATGAAGTTTATACCGCAAAAATATATGCCCGCGATGCAGCTATTTCTAGCGATACGCGCTCAGTAAAAATGCGTGCTTTGTGCAATAACAATTCAGGCAACTTAATGCCTGGTTTGTTTGCCAATATTACCATGAATTTGGGTTCGGACCGGAACTCTTATATGATACCTACACAAGCATTGGTGCCTATTTTAAAAGGGCAAAAAGTATATGTAGTTCAGGGTGATTCTGCCATAGAAAAAATGGTGAAAACAGGCTTTAGAAATGAAACCCAAATTGAAATTACCGATGGCCTTAATGCAGGCGATTCACTTATTGTTGAAGGTATCATGTACATGAAAACAGGTGTGAGAGTTAAAGTGGGCAAATCAAAATTATGAGTTTAGCGAGTACCAGTATCAATAGGCCAGTGTTGGCCGTGGTGTGTTCCATTCTCATTGTAATGTTTGGTGCCATCTCTTTTAATTATTTGGGGGTGCGTGAATTCCCAAGTATTGATCCACCAGTAATTACTGTTAGAACCAGTTATACCGGTGCCAATCCAGATATTATTGAATCGCAAATTACAGAACCACTGGAAAAAGCAATCAATGGAATTGCAGGCATTCGTTCTATCTCTTCGTCAAGTAACCAAGGAAGTAGTACCATTACCGTAGAATTTGGATTAACCTCTAATTTGGAGGAGGCTGCAAATGATGTGCGCGACAAAGTTTCGCAAACCTTGAAGCAATTGCCGCAAGATATTGATGCTCCACCCGTAGTAAGCAAAGCAGACGCCAATTCAGATGCCATCGTTTCTTTGACACTACAAAGTGATTCGCGTTCCCGATTAGAATTAAATGATTATGCCGAAAACGTTGTAATGGAGCGTTTGCAAACCATTCCTGGTGTTAGTAATATTCAGATTTGGGGTCAGAAAAAATATGCCATGCGTCTATGGCTCAACCCAGATAAAATGGCTGCTTTTGGTTTAACACCCTTGGATGTGCGTGCCGCTTTAGACAGAGAAAACATTGAATTGCCAGGCGGTAAAATTGCTGGCGATAACATGGAACTTGCCATTAAAACAGTTGGCAGGTATACCACCGAAGAGCAGTTTAATACTATTGTGATAAAAAACATTGGCACACAAGTGGTGCGCATGGCAGACATTGGCAGGGCTGTGCTTGGACCAGAAAACGAGGAGTCAATGTTAAAGTCGTCTGGTATGCCTTTAATTGGTTTGGGTTTGGTGCCTCAGCCTGGTGCAAATTATATTGAAATAGCCGATGAATTTTACCGCCGCTATGATATTATTCAAAAGGAGGTGCCAAGTGATATTCATCTAAACGTAGCCCTAGACAATACCAAGTTTGTGCGCACTTCTATTAGCGAAGTTGGCGAAACTTTATTGATTGCTTTCTTATTAGTAGTTCTCATTATCTTTTTGTTTTTCCGTGATTGGCTTATTGCAATCCGACCATTGGTGGATATTCCGGTATCCTTAATTGGCTCGTTTTTTATTATGTACATGGCTGGCTTTAGTATCAATATTCTTACCCTATTGGCCATTGTATTGGCAACTGGTTTGGTGGTAGATGATGGTATTGTAGTAACAGAGAATATTTTTAAGAAAATAGAGGAGGGATTAAATCCTCGTCAGGCCGCCATTAAAGGAACCAATGAAATTTTCTTTGCCGTAATCGCTACTTCTATAACCTTGGCGGTTGTGTTTTTGCCTATTATTTTTATTCAAGGATTTGTAGGTCGTTTGTTCCGTGAATTTGGGGTCGTCGTGGCTGGTTCGGTATTAATCTCTGCCTTTGTTTCGCTAACACTCACGCCTGTTTTGAACGTTTTCTTGCAAAGGAAAAACAATAAACATTCTAGGTTTTATGATAGAACCGAACCGTTTTTTGTGAACCTAAACAATGCCTATTCCAAATCTTTGGAAAAGATGTTTCAAAACAAATGGCAAGTTTGGACATTGATAGCGGTGAGTATGGTGTTGATATTTGTGATTGGTAAAAACTTGCAATCGGAATTATCGCCATTGGATGACAGAAGTTGGATGCGTATTAGTTCTACAGCACCTGAGGGTACCTCTTTTGATTATATGGATAGGTATATGGACCAGATTTCTGATTTGGTGGATGATTCTATCCCAGAAAAAAGAATGACCTTGGTGGTAACCGCTCCGGGCTTTACTGGGAGCGGTGCTATGAATACCGGATTTGTGCGGGTAATGCTCACCGAAGCCGATCAAAGAAAACACTCACAACAACAAATTGCACAAAAACTGCAACAGCAATTAATGGGTTTAACGGGTGCTAAATCTTTTGTAATACAAGACCAAACCATTACTGGAACAGGTGGTTCGCGTGCGGGATTGCCTGTACAATTTATTTTGCAGAACCAAGATTTTAGTAAAATACAAAGCTATTTGCCAAAATTTTTGGAAGAGGTAAATGCCAGTAAAGTTTTTCAGGGGGTTGATGTAAATTTAAAGTTTAATCGACCAGAATTGGTGATAAATTTTGATAGAGAACGCGCAAAAAATTTAGGTGTGAGTGTGCAAACAGTTGCCCAAACTTTGCAGTTTGCATATGGCGGTGTGCGCTATGGTTACTTCACCAAAAATGGCAAGCAGTATCAAATTATTGGGCAAGTAGAGCGTGAACACCGGGATGCACCCATTGATTTAAAATCACTTTACGTGCGCAACGATAGAGGCACATTAATTCAATTAGACAATATTGTATCTATTGTAGAACAAAGTAGTCCGCCTCAATTATACCATTACAACAGGTATAAAGCGGCAACGGTTTCTGCGGGTTTGGCGCCAGGTAAAACTATTGGCGATGGTATTGATGAAATGAAACGTATACAGAAAAAAGTGTTGGATGATTCTTTTACGGCAGATTTAGGTGGTCCCTCGCGCGATTTTTCTGAAAGTTCATCCAATACCTTGTTTGCATTTATTTTGGCTTTGATATTGGTTTACCTTGTTTTGGCAGCGCAGTTTGAAAGTTTTGTTGATCCAATAATTATCATGTTTACTGTTCCATTGGCATTAGCTGGGGCATTAATTACGCTTTGGTATTTTGATCAAACCATGAATATTTTTAGCCAAATTGGAATTATTGTTCTCTTAGGTTTGGTTACCAAAAATGGAATTTTAATTGTGGAGTTTGCCAACCAGAAACGCGCACATGGCATGCCAAAATTACAAGCAGTAAAAGAAGCGGCGGTATCTCGTTTGCGTCCCATTATGATGACCAGTTTAGCAACCATTTTAGGTGCATTGCCAATTGCACTTGCCTTGGGTGCGGGTGCAAAAAGTAGGGTTTCTTTGGGAATGGTAATTATTGGCGGATTGCTGTTTTCTGGCTTCTTAACTTTATATGTTATTCCTGTAGTTTATGAATTTATGTCGGGTAAAAAGAAAATTGAATCACCAAGTGAAATAACAAATGAAGAACACTAAACTATATTTATTTTTTCTGTTGTTTTTGCTTTTAGGCGCACCAATATTTGCACAAAATACTTTGAGTTTGCAGCAGGCATTTGAATTGGCTTTGCAGCAAAATTATTCCATTCAAATTGCAAGCAATGAATTGGAAATTGCCAAGAAAAACAATGTAATGGGCAATGCTGGCATGTTACCTGTTTTAACAGGTACAATGAACCAAGACAACCAAATTCAAGATACCAAACAAGAGTTTCTTGGAGGCAATAAAAACAATAAAAACGGTGCCCGTAGCAATCAATTAAACGGTGGCGTAGAAATGAGTTGGACTTTGTTTAATGGTATGAAAATGTTTGCGAGCAAAAGCAGATTGGCAGAATTAGAAGCCATGGGCGAATTAAAATTGCGCCAGCAAATGGAAAACACCTTGAGTAAAGTTGCAAAATCTTACATGGATTTATTGCTTATTCGCGAGCAATTGCAATCGGCAAAATCATTTATTGCTATCAGTGAAAAGCGCTTAGATATTGCAAAAGCAAAAGTATTGGCGGGCAAGAGTTCGAAGTCGGAAGTGCTCAATGCGCAGGTAAATGTAAACAGCGATTTGGCGGCATACAAAAAATTAGAAACCAATTACCGCAACAGCAAATTGAGTTTAAATCAATTATTAGGAAAGGATATTGCCTTTACCTTTGAGCCAAGTGACTCTTTAGAACCAAACGAAAAAATGGCTTTGGAGGAATTACGCAATTTGGCGCGTAAGAACAATACAGGACTAAGAATGGCAGAAGTGAACAAGGAAATTGCCTTGCTTCAAATGCGTGAAATTAAGGGCGAACACTATCCTGTATTTCAAATTAAAGGTGGGTATTTATTTAACCAGCAACAATCTCAAGCGGGGTTTTTACAATCATCTAATACAAGTGGCGTGCATTATGGTGCCGGATTGAACCTAAATATTTTTAATGGGTATGATGTAAATAGACGCGTTAATAATGCTAAGCTCAGTTATAGAAATACGGATTTGCTTTTAAAGGATTCATTGTTAAAACTTGATATTGCATTAGCACAAGCTTATAATGTTTACCTAAACAATATTGACCTTTTTCATTTTGAAGAAAACAATTTGGACGTGGCTAGGCAAAATTTTGAAATTTCACAAGCACAGCAAGAACAAGGGATGATAAGCAGCAACGACCTAAGGATTGCCCAAGTGAATTATTTGCAAAATGTAAACCGCCTTTTACAAGCAGCCTATGATGCCATGTTGAGTGAAATTGAATTGAAACGTTTGAGCGGTTCTTTGCTTAAATAATTATTTCTTTTTTGTTTTAGTTTTTCCACCAAAAACAGAAATATTTAAATACCTACCTGGATTTTCTTTCAAATCTTTTAACAAAGCCTGAAGCTCAAAAGAAGATTTGTTTAAGTTATCGTAAAGCTCTTTGTCATTTATAAATTTACCTGCGCTGCCTTCGCCTTTGTCTATTTTCTGGGTAATCATAGCCAATTGCATAGAGGTTTTATTTAATTGCTCTATGGTTGCTTTTAGCGGTGCATTTGCCAGTGAATCACTAATGCTGCTAAAGTTCTTTAGGCCATTTTCAATTTCTTTATTACTCTTTTTAAAGGTTTCAGAAAGTGCTTCTAGGTTGCCAGTTATTTTACCAATTTTCCCTTTTTCACTTTGCATTAACACATCTAATTGGTGTGTGGTGGCGCGTAGGTTCGACAAGATTCCTGCTAAGTCTTCTATGCCAACAGATAAATGTTCTGTGCCGCCATTGGCCAAAACTTTTTCTAATTCACCTAAAACTTTGTTAAGCGAAACCATTACATTTTCTGTTTTGTTTTTCACAGGTGTAATAAGTTCAGCAATAGATTCGCTTAGGCTGGTTTCTTCTGTTCCTAATAAAGTATCTCCTTTGTGAATAGGGTTTACTAAGCTAGGAATAATTAATGAAATAGCTTTGCCTCCAAGTAAGTCCATACTCACAATTTTGGCTTCACTGCTTTGTGCCAATTGAATTTTATCGTCAATTAACAAAGTGGCCATAATTTTATTGGCGCTATCGGTTCGGATCAAGCTTAATTTTTCTACCTGGCCAACTTTTAATCCTTTAAAATAAATGGGAGTTGATTTTACAATACCATCAATTTTATTGTAAACGGCGTAATAGGTGGTTTGGTTCGAGAATAGTCTTTTACCACGCAAAAAATTATAGCCAAAATACAATGCGGCTAGCGATAATGCTGCGAATAAACCAATTTTAGCTTCTTTAGATACTTTCAAAACAAATTCTTTTTAGCAAAAATAAGGATTTATTGCACCTATGCTAATTTATCTTAAGGCTTGTTTTCCTTCAAAAGATTTTTTGTAATCTACCACAGATTTGGTCATAGCGCCTGATATTTCATTTACGCCAGCTTCACTGCTCAGGTATTCTCGGTCTTTTTTATTGCTTATAAAACCTGTTTCAATGAGTATGCTAGGCATTTTTGTTTTCCATAGTACTAGAAATCCAGCTTGTTTTACGCCTCTACTAGGTCTGTTGATGCCTTTGCTGATTTGGGTTTCAATATTTGCTGCTAGCTTAATACTTTGCTCCATATACACATTTTGGAACAAGCTAAAGTAAATATGCGATTCTGGAGAATTTGGGTCGAACCCTTCATAACGTTCAATATAATTGTCCTCCAAAAGAACTACTTCATTTTCTCTTTTTGCTACTTCTAAATTGGCATTTGTTTTATGTAAACCCATGGCAAAAGTTTCTGTTCCATTGATGGCAGTGTTTTTTGTGGCATTGCAATGAATGGAAATAAATAGGTCGGCATTGTTTTTATTGGCAATTGCTGCGCGCTCCCAAAGTTCTACAAATACATCTGTTGAACGGGTAAAAATGATATTTACATCAGGCAATTGTGCTTTTAATTTTTCACCCAAAGCCAATGCAATAGCCAAAGTAACATCTTTTTCCCTAACATTGTTGGTCATACAGCCAGGGTCGTGGCCACCATGCCCCGCATCTATCACAATGGTTTTTATTGTTTTTTTGTTAATTTTTTTAGGTTCGGGTGGAACAGACGCAGCTAAAAAAATAAAAACAAGGAAAAGTGGCATAATTTTTTCCCATTTCGGTAAATGCATTAGTTTATTTAGATTTGTTGGCAACATTGAAAGTACGGTTTTTATATCATTTGGCTAAATGGCGGCAGTGGGTATTCCCCAGTATAGCATCCATTTTTCTTATTTCAACTGGTGGAAACCAATTGTTAGCAGCCAATTGTAATAACAATTCAAAATTAAACAGTTTAAACGCTAAAACAAGCAATTTACTGCTTGTTGATTTGTTAAATAATAGATTGTCAATATCTTATAATTCAGTTGATAGTCCTCCCGCCAATATTGTTACTTCCAATGATAGCATACCACGCGATAGCAATTATTTGCCTCGAACCAATTCTGCAATTAAAAATAAGGTAAAATATTTAGCCACCGATTCAATTGTTTATTCTGCTGCCGACAAAACAACAACGCTTTACAAAGACTCTAAAATTAATTTTGATGCCTATGAAATGAAGGCAGCCATTATTAAAATAAACTTGGCCAATGCCACTATCAATGCCATTGGCGCTCCGGATAGTTCAGGTAAATTGGCTAATACGCCTCATTTTAAGCAAGGCGAAGAAGAATACAACATAGAAGAAGTTACATTTAATTACCAAAGTAAGCGCGGTTTAATGCGTGAGTTTCGAACCCAAGAAGGTGAGGGCTTTATCAAAGGTCAGCGTGTAAAGCGCGATGAACACAATAATTTTTATATCCGCGATAGTTATTATACAACTTGTAGCGACCCAGAACCTCATTTTGCCATCAATGCTAAAAAATTAAAAGTTATTCCTGGTTCTCGGGTAATTACTGGTCCTGCAAATTTGAGTATTGCAGGAATTAGCACTCCGCTATTTATTCCTTTTGGAATTTTTCCATTAAAGCGCGGACAACAATCTGGCTTAATAATTCCTACCTATGGAAATGCATTGGGTAGGGGTTTTTTCTTGCGTCAGGGTGGTTATTATTTTGGATTGGGTGAACACGCAGATTTAGCTGTAGTTGGAGATATCTATGCCAATTTAAGCTGGCAATTGGGTGGTCGTATGAACTACCGCAGTATTTACAAATACAATGGAAATTTTAGCGCCAATTATGCCCATAATAAAAATGGGATGCCTGAAGATAAAAATTTCAATGAGTTTACCACCTTTGAGGTAGTTTGGATGCACAATATGGATCAAAAAGCCAAACCCGGAACCTCTTTTAGAGCTGATGTGCGTTTGGTTGGAAATCAATATTTGGCATACAATACCTATAATACAAATAATACAGCCTTTGCCAATAATATTAACTCATCTGTGAGTTATTCTAAATCAATGGGAAAAGGACGTTATAATTTTTCTGCCAATGCACGTGCCTCTCAAAATACCAAAACGCGCGACCTTTCAGTAACCCTGCCAGATGTTACTTTTTCTGTTGCTTCGTTCCAACCCTTTAAACCCAAATGGAAACCTGTTGCAGAAAAATGGTATGAGAAAACCAGTGTGAGTTATTTGGGTACCATGCAAAATATTTTGACAACAAAAGATAGCATGTTATTTAAACCAAGAAACGATTTAGACATGCGTTTGTTTTTGGATTCTGTGATGCGCAATGGTGCGCGACATGCAATTACACTTCAGAATTCAATGAATATTTTGAAGTTTTATACCGTTTCTGTAAGCGCAGATTACAGTGAAATTTGGACATTAAAAACAGTTGATAAAACATACGATCCGGAAAATAAAACCATCAAATCTATCAATAGAAATGGTTTTGAACGTGGTTACCAATATTCTTTTAGAGGGGGTATTTCTACCAGGTATTATGGAATGGTTCAATTTAAAAAAGGCAGGTTAAAGGCGGTTCGCCATGTTGTAAATCCAGATTTGAGTTTTTCTTATGTGCCAGATTTTAGTCAGGCCTCCTATGGTTTTTACAAAAATGTACAGCGCGATAGTGCGGGTAATAATAGCAGTTATTCCATTTTTGAAAATTCAATTTATGGCGGGCCAACAAGAGGAAAGCAAGGCAATATCAGTTTTGGTTTAGATAATAATTTAGAGATTAAATGGAAGAAGGGAAAAGATACTTCAGAGAAAATTGAAAAAGTGAAAATCTTTGAAAGCATTAGGGCTGGAGGGTATTACAATATCTTTGCCGATTCTATGAATCTGAGTATGATCCCAATAAGTTTTAGGACAACATTGTTTAAAACAATTAACCTAAACGGGTCGGCCAATTTAGATCCTTATGTAAACAATGTGGTGGAAATAAATGGGCGCAAATATTACCAAAGAATTAACCAATTTTATTTTAAGGATTTTCAAAAGTTAGGGATGATAACCAATGCCAATATTGGAATAGGGGCAAGCCTAACACCTGAAATGTTTAAGCCCAAGGATGCAACGCGTTTAGAAAACAGAAAGAAGGAAATGCAAGAGCAACATTTTACAGAGGTGAATATGCCTTGGAGTGTTGGATTAAATTATACCATTTCCTATGATTATCGCTCAAAAATAGATCCAAGTGCTTTGCCCTTGGTGCAAACATTAAGTTTTAGTGGCAATATTTCTCCAACCAAAAATTGGTTTGTGAATTTTAATTCTGGTTACGATTTTACCCTAAAGAAAATTTCACATCTGGGTATTGATTTGCGCAGAGATTTGCATTGTTGGCAGTTTACTTTTGCTTGGACACCCCTCTCTGCTTACGGAAATCAGTTCTTTATGTTCAATATCAATGTTAAATCGTCTGTATTACAAGACCTTAAATTCCCTAAGAGAAAAGACTGGTTTGATAACAGAAGAATATAATAATCCAATAATTTTGATTTAATTCGAAGCTTCAAATATTCATTAATTACACAACATGAAATACGTTACATTAAACGACTTACATGCCGCATTAGGCGCAAAAATGATTGAGTTTGCAGGTTACAATATGCCTGTATTATATACCAATTTAATTCAAGAACATTTAGCCGTTAGAAATGGTGTTGGTGTGTTTGATGTAAGTCATATGGGTGAATTTAAATTAGTTGGTGAAAAAGCCTTAGATTTAATTCAATTGGTAACCTCTAATGATGCTTCTAAATTAACAGATGGTAAAGTGCAGTATTCTTGCTTGCCAAATGACAATGGTGGTATTGTAGATGATTTATTGGTATACCGTTATTCTGCTACAGAATACTTCCTTGTAGTTAATGCAAGTAATATTGAAAAAGATTGGAATTGGATTAGCCAACACAATACGTTTGGTGTTGAAATGACCAATATGAGCGATGATTTGAGCTTATTTGCAGTACAAGGTCCAAATGCCATTAAAGTGATTCAAAAATTAACTTCAACAGATTTATCTGTAATGGAGTATTATACCTTTACAACAGGTTCTGTTGCGGGTTGTGATCATATCATTATATCTAATACGGGTTATACCGGTGCAGGTGGATTTGAATTATATGTACCAAATGCAGATGCTATAAAACTTTGGGATGCTTTGTTTGAAGCAGGGCAAGAATTTGGAATTTTGCCAATTGGTTTAGGTGCGCGTGATACCTTGCGTTTAGAAAAAGGTTTCTGTTTATATGGTCATGATATCAACGATGAAACTTCACCTATTGAAGCAGGTTTAGGTTGGATTACCAAATTTACCAAACCATTTATTAACCACGAACACCACAAAGCTATTAAAGATGCTGGTGCCTCTAAAAAATTAGTTGGCTTTGAAATGATAGATAGAGGTATTCCTCGTCAGCATTATATTATAAAAGATGCAGCAGGAAATACCATTGGTGAAGTAACTTCTGGAACACAATCGCCTTCTTTAAACAAAGGCATTGGAATGGGTTATGTAAGTGCCGCACACAGTAAATTAGATACTGAAATATTTATTGAAATTCGCGATAAAGCCATTAAAGCCAAAGTGGTGAAAATGCCATTTTTGTAAATCGTTTTTATTAAAAAGCATGGTTTAATTACCATGCTTTTTTTTTGTTACAGTCATGAATAAAATAGAAGTAATACATACACCTGCCCTTTTGCCTTTATACGACTTAAAGGATAAAGTGGTTGTGGTAATTGATATTTTGAGAGCTACCACAACCATGTGCATAGCCTTTCAAACAGGAGTGAGCAAAATTTTACCTGTATCTACACCAGAAGAATGTTTGCTGTTTAAAGATTTTGATTTCATTATTGCGGCCGAACGCAACGCACAAAAAGTGGGTGGCTTTGATTTAGGGAATTCGCCCTTTGAATATGAAAACCCAATTTTGGCAGGAAGGAATATTGCCTTTACCACCACCAATGGAACCAAGGCCATTAAAATGGCCAAGGAGATGAATCCCGCAGCTATCTTAATTGGTTCGTTCCTAAACATAAGTGCATTGTGCAAGCAAATACAAGCTAGCAATAAAGACCTAATTTTATTGTGCGCTGGATGGAAAGATAAATTCAATTTAGAAGATACGTTATTTGCTGGCGCGGTAATCAACCAATTGCTCGAAACCTACGAAATGCTTGACGATGCAGCCTTGTGTGCCCATGCGCTATATGCCCAACATGAAGGAGATTTAGAAACATTGGTTAGAAAAAGTTCCCATGCCCAACGCTTTACTTTGTTGCATTTGCAAACAGATGATGTGAAGTATTGTTTGCAAATAGATACCTGCAATATTGTGCCTCAAATGGAGGGCAATTTTTTGCGCATTAAATAAAATTAGCAACTACATTTTTATTGTTTTTTGCCAAGCATTTTTGCCCATTTGAATGGCAAAGCTAAATCCTATTACCATTAGGCTTCCAAA
>CANFHJ010000025.1 GCA_947446605.1 Bacteroidota bacterium
TGGTAGTTGGGTTTATTCAGAATTCCTTTGATTCGGTGTCTGGTGGTTTGCACCTTTTCACTGATTATAGAGAGCTTTTCGCCCAGTAGGGCATTCAGCAGGGTAGATTTGCCCACATTGGGTTTACCTATAATAGACACAAAACCAGATTGGAAAGACATTTAGTTAATAATTTATTTGCACAGCAAAGAAACAATAATATCTTTGCAGTCCCAAAAAGATAGAGATTATCTTTTGTTAGGGACAAATAGAATACCACAGTATAAAGATATATCGCGGAGTGGAGCAGTGGTAGCTCGTTGGGCTCATAACCCAAAGGTCGTAGGTTCGAGTCCTGCCTCCGCAACCAAAACCAGCTTAGGCTGGTTTTTTTATGCATTTGTGCGTCGTAGGTTCGTCCCGATAGTTATCGGGATGCCTCCGCAACCAAAACCAGCTTAGGCTGGTTTTTTTATGCATTTGTGCGTCGTAGGTTCGTCCCGATAGCTAATTGATAACAGCTAAAAGCTTTTTTCCCTATCTTTGCGGGTTCAAAACGGAAAACAATGGGCAATATAGTAGCAATCGTAGGAAGACCAAACGTTGGTAAATCAACGCTCTTCAATAGGTTATTGGGAGAATTTAAAGCCATTGTGGATGATTTTAGCGGCGTTACCCGCGACCGTCACTACGGTAAAGCAGAGTGGCTAAACAAAGAGTTTACCTTAATTGATACAGGAGGCTACGTGCACAACAGCACCGATATTTTTGAAATAGCCATCCGCGAGCAAGTGAAAATTGCCATGGAAGAAGCAGATGTATTGCTCTTTATGGTAGATGTACAAGTGGGCATAACCGATTTAGATACGGCCTTTGCCAGCCTTTTGCGCCGAACCAAAAAACCCGTTTTAGTGGTTGTAAACAAATGCGATACCTTTGAAAAAAACCACGATAGCTACGAATTTTATAGCCTAGGTTTTGATAAGCTCTTTTGTATTTCATCTGGAAGCGGCGCCGGAACCGGTGAATTATTGGATGAAATTATTGGCCTGATCCCAGAAGAGGACCTTGCCATTACCGAAGAAGAAGAGCAATTACCCAAAATTGCCGTGGTGGGCAGACCCAATGTAGGTAAATCTTCACTGGTAAACGCCTTGTTGGGTGAAGACAGAAACATTGTAACCGATGTGGCTGGTACCACCCGCGATACCATTAACTCGCATTATAAATTATTTGATAAAGAATTCTTATTGGTAGATACTGCCGGTATTAGGCGTAAAAAGAAAGTAAGTGAAGACATTGAATTTTACTCGGTAATGCGCTCTTTGCGTGCCTTGGAAAATTGCGATATTGTTATTTTGGTATTGGATGCGCAACTGGGTTTGGATCAGCAAGACCTTAACTTGGTAAGCTTAGCCATTAAAAATGGCAAAGGCTTGGTTATTTTGGTAAACAAATGGGATTTAATGGCCAAAGAAACCAATACAGCCAGAAACTATGAAATGGAAATCAAAGAGAAATTGAAGCCATTTGATGATGTGCCTATTATTTTCACCTCTGCCATTGAAAAACAACGTATTCACAAAGCAGTTGAAGTAGCCATGCAGGTTTTTGAAAACCGAACCAAACGCATAACCACCTCTAAATTGAATGAATTTGCAGAACGCATTATTGATGCTTACCCGCCGCCTTCTATTAAAGGAAAGTTTGTAAGTATTAAATATGTAACCCAATTGCCAGGAAGAAGTCCAAAGTTTGCTTTTTTCTGCAATCTGCCTCAATACGTGAGCGATAGCTATAAACGCTATATAGAGAACAAAATGAGGGAGGAATACGATTTCTCTGGCGTGCCTATTACCATTTATTTTAGAAAAAAGTAAAAAAATATTTGCAAAAGTGATTTTCAGCCCTATCTTCGCACCGATTTTAGAAACAATTTAAAAACAAGTAAAATGAAAAAAGTATTATCAATCGTTGCCGCTTCTGCTATGTTGGCTATCGTAGCATGTGGTCCTTCTGCTGAAGAAAAAAAGAAAGCTGAAGAAAAAAGAATTCAAGATTCAATCGAAGCATCTCAGCGTAATGCTGATTCATTAGCTGCTTTGGAAGCTTCTATGTTGCCAGCTGATACTGCTGCTGTTGATACAGCTGCTGCTGCTAACTAGTCTTTAAGGCTCAGAATCAATGACAAAAAGAGTCCCGATTATTTCGGGGCTCTTTTTTTTTAAGTTTTTAACAAAAAATATTTGTCATCCGGAAAATAATACATATTTTCGCAGTCCTAAAAATTAAAGGCAATGGCTCAACCAACATTTAACCCATCAATAAAGAAACGCAAAAACAAACATGGTTTTCGCGAAAGAATGGCTAGCGCATCTGGCAGAAAAGTAATCAAAGCTAGAAGAGCTCATGGTCGTAAGAAATTAACTGTTTCTGACGAAAAACGTCACAAGCACTAGGCGTAACAAAGCCCAAGTATAGGTTTACCCTATTTTGGCGCATCCTGTTCACCCATATTGAATCCCGCTATTAGCGGGATTTTTTTATTTAGGCCACTTTGAACTTAATTTGTGCTGCAAAACCCATGAGTAGTTTCTCCTTACATAAAACCGAACGCATAAGCGCCCAAAAGCATATTGATGCCCTGTTTGGCAAAGAAAGTGCGGCCATGGTAGCCTATGGCTTTCGCTTTTCTTGGATTTTACTCCCAGCTCCGGCCCAAACTTGTGCCGTTCTATTTATTAGCTCAAAAAAGAAACTGAAATCTGCTGTAGAACGCAACCAAAGAAAAAGACTCTTGCGCGAACTCTACCGACTCAATAAAAATCCTTTGCTTGATTTCTTATTAGCGAATGAACTCCGTTTAGCCCTATCTTTGAATTATGTAGGTTCGAGCCCAATAAAAATGAGTACCCATGAACCTGCCTTTGTACAAGCCATTAATAAATTGATTCTTGCTGTTCAAAAAAATCATACAAGCGCCCTTCCTGCTGCTCATTAGGCTTTATCAAATCCTACTCTCTCCCCTATTGCCCAATGCCTGCCGGTATACCCCCACTTGCAGCACTTATGCTTTGGATGCCATTCAAAAATATGGCGTTATAAAGGGTATTTGGCTCGGCCTAAAAAGAATTGCACGCTGCAATCCTTGGGGTGGCCATGGCCATGATCCTGTGCCTTAGTTGGTTCGAACCGAACAATAAAATTTATTTGGACTTGCTGCGTTTTGATAGCTATCTGCTAAATTCGAACAAAATGAAAATGATTGCAAAAAAATTCCGTTGGTATTATTTATTGATACTGCTTGTAATAGGCTTTTTCTCTTTTAAAACTGCCGATAACTATTTTGAGATTTCTAAAAACCTAGAATTATACGCCTCTGTGTTTAGAGAAATTAATACGTATTACGTTGATGAAATAGATGCGGGCAAATTAAACAAGAAAGCCATTGATGAAATGTTGCGCACCTTGGATCCTTACACCAACTTTATTAGTGAGGCAGAAGCAGAAGATTTTCGTTTTCAAATGACTGGGCAATATGGTGGCGTGGGTTCCCAAATTGCACAGAAAGGCGATTATATTGTTGTTACAGATCCTTATGAGGCTTACCCTGCGCAGAAAGCCGACTTACGCGCTGGTGATTTAATTATTAGCGTTGACGGTAAAGATGTGAAAGGCAAAAATCCTTCCGACATGAGTAAATTACTAAAAGGACAACCTGGTACTGCTGTTCATTTAGTGATTAAAAGAAACGGACAAGACATAGAAAAGGTAATTACACGCGAAGAAATAAAGGTGAAGAATGTGCCTTATTATGGTTTAATAAATCCTACAACAGGCTATATCAAACTCACAGGATTTACACAAGAAGCGGGCAAAGAGGTAAAAGAAGCCATCCTTGATTTGAAAAAACAAAACATCAAAAGTTTGGTATTGGATTTACGCGGCAACCCGGGTGGTTTGTTAAACGAAGCAGTAAATATTGTGAATGTTTTTGTGCCGCAAGGACAACAAGTGGTGTTTACCAAAGGCAAAGTAAGTGAGTGGGATAAAAGCTATGAAACCCCAATGGGTGCCACAGACGCCAGTATACCCTTGGTTGTATTGGTAAACAGAGGCTCGGCTTCGGCATCAGAAATTGTTTCTGGTACGATCCAAGATTTAGACCGTGGAATTGTAATTGGACAAAGAAGTTTTGGAAAAGGTTTGGTGCAAAGTACACGCCCATTGAATTACAATACCCAAATAAAAATTACTACTGCCAAATACCATACCCCAAGTGGCAGGTGCATTCAGGCTTTGGATTATAGTCACCGCAACGAAGATGGCAGTGTAGGTACCATTGCCGATTCTTTGAAAAAGGCATTTAAAACAAAAAATGGCCGAACCGTTTACGATGGTGGAGGAATTGATCCAGATATTAAAGTGGAGATTAAACCCTACTCGCAATTGGCGCAAAATCTTTTGTTGAAAATGGTGATTTTTGATTTTGCTACCAACTACCGCAATAGCCATGAAAGTATTGGCGATGCCAGAAATTTTAAACTTACTGCTGCAGATTTTGCAGATTTTAAAACTTTTGTAGAAACACAAGAAATTGACTACAGCACCCAAACAGAAAAAGAAATGGAAGTGCTAAAGAAAAAAGCAGAACAAGAAAATTATTTTGAAGCAATAAAGGGCACGTATGAAACTTTGAAAAAACAATTGAAGCACGACAAGCAAGCGGATTTGGATAAAAACCAAGAAGAGATTGTTTCGTTAATTGAAGAAGAAATTGTGCGTAGGTACTTTTTTCAAAAAGGAAGAACAGAAGCATCATTTGCGCACGACAAAGAAATTATTGAAGCACTTTCTATTTTGGGCGATCCAACTAAATATAACAATTTATTAAGTCCGCTTCCACCTAAAAAATAAACACATTGGAATTTAGCGATTATATCATTTTAGCCTTGTTTGGCTCACTTGGCGCCTTTATTTCCGGCTTTCTTGGCGTGGGCGGTGGCATTATTTACATACCCGTATTGGATTATTTTTTAAACAAAGCCGGCATGCAAAACGATGTTTTGGTAAAAGGTATTTTAGCCAATTCTTTGTTTACCATTATTTTTTCGGGTAGTGTTTCTTCATACAAGCAATACAAGGTTGGCAATTTCTTTCCCAAGCAAATTATACAAACCGCCTTACCCGGAATGCTAAGTGCTTTTGTAATTACTTACCTGATTAAAAATGGTACATGGTATTCCAAAGAAATTTTTAACCTAGTTTTTGCAAGTATGCTATTGGTAATTGTGCTTCGTTTATTTGGCAGCAAAAGCAAAGAACATTTGCAAAGCGATACGGAAATGCCCATTTGGAATTATAGCATTACAGGATTTTTTGCAGGAATTATTACGGCGTTTTCTGGCTTAGGTGGTGGCGTGGTAATGACCCCCGTATTTACAGATATTTTACACCAACCAATAAAAAAGGCCAGCTCCATTGCAAATGGCGTAATACCTCTATTTGCAATTGTTTTGGGTATTTATAATTTATGGGACGAACCCACGCAGCATATTAATAATTGGCAAATAGGCTATATTGTTATTCCGGTGGTATTGCCGCTCATTTTAAGCACATTTATTTTTGCGCCAATAGGTGTGAAAGTTGCACAAAAAACACCCCAAAATATTATTCGTTATGTGTTTGCTTCCTTTGCAAGTATTGTTTTAATTAAACTCGTATATGAAATTTTTTACAAATAAATTTTCGCTTTTACTGTTAAGTTGTTTGCTTGGCGCTAAACTTTTAGTGGCTCAAAATCTTCCAAAAACAGAAGAAGAAATTTTGCAATCATTGGAACACAATTTGGCCTACCTGTCTGACGACCACCTAGAGGGAAGGCTTATTGGAAGCAGAGGTGAAAAATTAGCTTACGATTTTATTATTGAAAATTTTCAATCTTTAAACCTATTACCAAAAGGAGAAATTGGTTTTATACAAAGTTTTCAATTGAAAAAAATTGCCTGTAAAAATGCCAGCTTGGTATTAAAGGTAAAAGGCAATGAAGTTCGTTTCGACAGAATTGCACCTGGAAAAAGCTTTCCTTTATCGTCGGCAATGCCGGGTAAATTTTCGGGTAAATGTATATGGGTGGGTTATGGCATTGAAGCACCTGCCTTGGGACATAATGATTATGCCAACATTAAAAGTGTAAAAGGAAAAATTGTGGTAATGCGCTTGGGTCATCCAGAATACAATAACCCACACGCACAATTGGCTGCCTATGCCAGCTTAGAAGCAAAAATAGATACCGCTATTCACAAAGGAGCGTCAGGCGTAATTATTATTAATACCCATGATGAAATTTTAGAGCCAGATTTTAAACCAATCGTTAAAGCACCATTTAGAGCAGTACCTATTTATTTTTTAGGAAAACAAGCAGGCATTGACTCAAGCTCATTTTTAAGCACCAAAGCAAGTATGCAAATTGATACCATGAGTCTTCCTTTGGAAGGTCATAATGTAATTGGTTACATAAACAACAAAGCACCCTTAACGGTTGTAATTGGTGCACATTACGATCATTTAGGTTACAATGAATTGGGTGGTTCTACTTATAGAAAACAACAAAACGAAAAGCCCCAAATCCATAATGGCGCCGACGACAATGCCAGTGGTACTGCAGCATTGATAGAATTGGCTGAGTTATTACAAAAATCACCTTACAGAAACCATAACTATTTATTTATTGCCTTCAGTGGTGAGGAAGAAGGCTTATTGGGTTCGCATTATTTTGTTGACCATCCTACTTTTCCATTAGAGAAAATTGACTACATGATTAACATGGATATGGTGGGCAGATTAGATACCGTAAAAAATTCTTTTTCAATTAGTGGTACTGGAACATCTCCAAGATGGGATAGTATTTTGCCGGCTATACACCAAGATTCTTTGCATGTAAAGTATGATGCAAGTGGCACAGGGGCCAGCGACCATACCAGCTTTTACAATGTGGGTGTTCCTGTTTTGCATTTCTTTACAGGCAACCACAGTGATTACCACAAACCAAGCGACGATTGGGAATTGATTAATTTCAAGGGTGAATTGCAAATTATCAAATACATTTATAAAGTTGTAGGCACCTTAGATAAGCAAACAAAATTGAGCTTTAGCAAAACCAAAGAAGCAACTACCAGCAGTTCAAATTTTAAAGTCACCCTGGGCATTATGCCCGATTATTTATTTGAAGGCAAAGGTTTAAAAATAGATGGCACCACAGATGGAAAACCCGCTGCCATAGCAGGCTTGAAACGTGGTGATATTATTATTCAGCTAGACCAATACCTCATTGGTGGCATGGAGGATTACATGAAAACACTTGGGAAATTGGAGAAAGGAATGAAAACCAAAGTGAAGATTTTACGTGCAGGGAAAGAGGAAGTTTTTGATATTACTTTGTAAAAATGAAGAATGCTTGCCCAACGAAGCTTTAGTGTAGGTGGGAATTATGACTTTTTTTGTTTTAGTGACATTGTTGGTTGGGGGTAATTTTTTTTAAACACAAAGCACACGAAGGAAAACAAAGGTTTTTTTTATCCTAAAAAACCATGGACAATCGACCATGGACTATGGACTATCTAATTAAAATATGAAGGCAAAAATTCTAAAGGCAAAAGATTACAGCTATAGTGATTGGGCGGGTGGAAGTACGCAGCAATTATTGCTATTGCCGGTAGATGCAAGTTTTGCGAAGCGTGATTTTGAAGTACGAATTAGCAAAGCCACCATAAAGGCTGCAAAATCTACCTTTACCTTATTACCTGGAATAAATAGAAATTTGCTTTTACTCAGTGGGCAAACAATGTTGCATATCAACAAAGAATTGCCGCAATTAGTATTGCCTGGTTCGGAAATAAATTTTAGTGGCAGCGACCAAATTACCTGCCAAGGAAGCGGCAGTGATTTTAATGTAATGCATGCCGGAGAAGGCCATGTATCGTCACAATTTCTGCAGTTTAAGAAATCAGATATCTTGTATTTTACAACTTATGCTGTTGGACAAATTTTGTTTATTTATGCCAATCAAGGCAGTTTAAAAATTGAAATAGACCAAGATAAATTTGAATTGAAAGAAGACCAATGTTTATTTATTCCTTCGTTAATTGCTAAAAAAGAATTGCGCATTGAAGCGAACAAAAACAGCAATGCGGTGTTATCAGAAATATGGTTGGATAAATAAAAAATGAGTACCAAAATTTTTGAAACTTTAAGTGAACAACAGCAAGCACACAAGAACCAATTGGTAAAAGTGCTGACCGAATACCTGCCAGAAAACGCCTTGAGTTTATGCGCAGAGCTCATTATGTTGCACCGTTTGCATTTGCATATTGAAGTAGAGCGCAAAGGTCGTTATGGCGATTATACACCCCACTCGGGCAAGGGTTCACGCATTAGCATCAACCATAATTTAAGTCCGTACGAATTTCTAATAACCTTTATACATGAATTGGCACACCATACAACTTTTCTAAAATATGGTAACCGCCATGAACCACATGGAACAGAATGGAAAAGTGAATTTAAGATTTGCATGCGCCCATTTTTTGAATTAGAAATTTTTCCTTACGACCTCAAAGCTATTTTGGCAAAACACATGCAAAACCCCAAATATTCGCAATCTGCGGATGTAAAGCTCTTGCAAGTTTTGAGGAAATATGATGAAAGTAAAAAAGATATTTTAACCTTGGCGCAATTGGCAGATGGTACTGTTTTTATGATGAAAAAAGACCCCACTCCCATGCGCCGCCTCAATAAATTACGCACCTATATTTTATGTGAAAGTTTGGATGGCAAGCATAAATACCGTGTGCACAGTATGGTGGAGGTTGTTGCTTTTTAAGAAGCGAGAGACGAGAGGCAAATTAAGAGTCCAGAATCCAGAGTCCAGAGACCAGAATTATTATCCTTAAAAGAAAAATGGTTCGCGGGCTCACCGTGGCTTGAGATGAAATATGGTTCGGCAGGCTCACCGTGACGAAAAAAAATCCTTTGGCTTTCTTAAACCTGAATTTTATCAGCAAGGTTCAATAATTAAAATTAAAGCACCATATTTGCTTTGATAATTTAAAGAAATGGAAAAAAGCGATATTCTAAAGGCCTTGAGCACGGTGCAGGAGCCTGATTTAAAGAAAGATTTAGTGAGCCTGAAAATGATTCAGGATATTGAAATCGATGGTAATTTGGTAAGTTTTAAAGTGGTATTAACAACGCCAGCTTGTCCAATGAAGGAAAAGATTGAAAAAGATTGTATCAATGCTATCCTTAAATTGGTATCGGATCAAGCCGTAGTTAAAATTGAAATGACGGCCAATGTAACCAGTAACCGCAGCGACAAACTTACTTTACCCAATGTAAAAAATATTATTGCAGTAGCCAGCGGAAAAGGTGGCGTAGGTAAATCAAGCGTGGCATCTAACTTGGCTATTGCCTTGGCTGCCAAAGGGGCAAAGGTTGGTTTATTAGATGCGGATATTCATGGTCCGTCTGTGCCAATGATGTTTGGTGTAATGCACGAACAACCATTGATGCGCAATGTAGATGGCAAAGAGTTAATGGTACCCATTGAAAAATATGGCGTTAAATTATTGTCGATTGGCTTTTTGATTAAACCAGAACAAGCGGTAGTATGGCGTGGACCAATGGTTTCATCGGCCTTACGCCAATTTGTAAATGATACTGATTGGGGCGATTTAGATTACTTAATTTTGGATTTACCTCCAGGAACAGGTGATGTACATTTAACCATGGTACAAATTGTGCCATTAACAGGTGTAGTAATGGTTACCACACCACAGGCCATTGCCTTGGCAGATGCTTACAAAGCGGCAACCATGTTTGGCATGACAGGTGTAAAAGTGCCTATTTTGGGCATAGTAGAGAATATGGCTTATTTTACACCGGCAGAATTACCAGACAACAAATACCATATTTTTGGCTACGGTGGCGGTAAAACCATGTCGAATGAATTGCAAGTTCCCTTTTTAGGGGAGGTGCCAATTTTCATGAGTGTGCGTGAAGGTGGTGATACTGGCGCTCCGGCAGCCACTATAGATGGATCACCAGCACAAAAAGTGTTTTTTCAAATAGCTGAAAAAGTTGCCCAACAAATTGCAGTATTAAATGCCACTCCAAAAGAAGAAGTAGCAAACGCATAAAGAATAGGATTTTGGCTGTGCATCAAATTTTACGTGCACAGCCAAAAGAAATCCTTATTTTCGAAACAATGAATTCTGAATTAAAAGAAAAAATAGAAATCGCTTTGAATGGCATGCGCCCGTTTTTGCAGGCCGATGGCGGTGATGTGGAGTTGGTAGAATTAACAGCGGATATGGAGCTTAAATTGCGCTTAGTGGGCAATTGCAGCAGTTGCAGCATGAGCACCATGACCATGAAAGCCGGTATTGAAAGTGGCATCAGAAATGCCTTGCCAGAAATCTTAAAAGTAACTGCAGTTGAATAGTTAGGCCCAAACCTTGGTGCCTTCGGTGCAATTGGTGCAGATATCTATTTCTTTTCTCGACTTCAGAATGGCGCCTCTAAAGGCTTGGTAATTTTCTCCGTGCCAAACGCTTTCAAAATTATCTTTACTAATATCGCCAAATTGGTGTGTGGCATCTTTATCAAAACAACAAGGCACTACCAAACCATCCCAAGTTACTACGCTACCGCGCCACAAACGCCAACATTGGTTCAGTAATTCATTTTTAATTTCGTAGCCGTTCTCGGTTTTTTTGTACCTGCTCAATTCCTCATTTTCAGGAATCAACTCATCGGTATTTTGGTAATCATAAATCTGTGCAGTTTTAATTCCCAACTCATCTACTCCAATTTCTTTGGCCAATTTTTTAAGTTCAGGAATTTGGTGTTCGTTGTGTTTAAAAGCAATGAATTGCCAAATTATATGCGGTGTAGATTTGCCCAATTCCTTCTTCCATTTTACCAGGTTTTTGGTGCCCTCCAATACTTTTTCCAAATTACCACCACGACGGTATTTTTCGTAAGTATCTTGTGTGATGCCATCTACGGAAATAATGAGTCGATCGAGGCCAGATTCAATGGTTGCTTTGGCCATTTCATCTGTAAAATAATGCGCGTTGCTAGAGGTAGCTGTATAAATATTTTTTGCAGCAGCCACTTTTACAAATTCCAAAAACTGTTTGTTTAAAAATGGTTCGCCCTGAAAATACAAAATGAGGTAAACCAAATTGGGATGCAATTCTTCAATTATTTTCTGGTAAAGTGGCAAATCCAACATACCCGTATTGCGAGAAAATTCTCTTAATCCGCTTGGGCATTGCGGGCAACGCAAATTACAGCTTGTAGTGGGCTCAATTTCCATAACCATTGGCATTCCCCAATGAATGGGTTTACGCCTCACACGGCTTAGCAAATAGCTTGTATATAACAAAAATGCATTCCCTACCCTTTTGGCATTTAGCTTAGAAAGAAAATTTATGCCATCAGTTAAGTTGCGGTTCATGCTTTTTTAGAAAGTCCATGGTCCATAGTCGATGGTCCATGGTTTTGTTTGGTTGAATGTCCATGGTCTATAGTCGATGGTCCATAGCTTTATTTTTTTTAGGTTTAAAATCTGTTGTCCAAATTCTTAGGAAAATTCCGTCAACTATGGTCTATCGGCTATGATCTATGGACTATCAACTAGATTTGCCTAATCAACATTATCGTGGAGGAAAGAATTATTCGTTTTCAATTCGGGTTTACCGGTATTGTCGTCAAATAAACTGAGGCGACTTACTTGTGTAGCAGAAGAGTGAGGCACATCATCGAGGCGCTTTAACTTTCTAACATAAGCAGGCTCTTTCTCCATATCACGTAGGCCTTGCGGCGTTTTGATACTGATATTTAAATCCTTTAGGGTTTTAATTCTTTGGATATGTTTTTCAATTTTTTTCTCTTGCTCATCTTGTTGCGATTCGCTCATTAAATCGAAAATATTTGATTGAATTGTTGCCTCAGGCATTTTCTCTGCCACACGTTCTTCAATTTCTAAGTCTATTTGTTCTTCCTCATTAAAAAAATCTTGAGGCATTTCAATTTCAAAAGGATTTTCTTCTTGTTCTTGTTCTTCTTCTTCTTCTTCTTCAATGCGCAAGTTCAACTCAATAGCGTCGACCTTGGCTTCCGGCTTTTTTGGCTCAAACATTTCGTCCTCCAAATTATACCTGGTAGGCGAGGGAGAAATTGGTGTTGGCGCAACATTTATCAAAGGAGTTTTAGGTGCTACAGGAGCGCTTACTTCGTTGCTTTTAGGTTCAACCTTGCCTACAATAATTTTATTTTCTTTAGGGATAGATTCAAATCCTGTAGCAATTAAGGTTACCGAAATTTGATCTTCTAAACTATCGTCGTAGCTGGTACCAATAATCATTTCTGCAGAGAACCCACTTTCTTCTTGCACATAATTATTGATTACTTCAAATTCGCTCATCAATAATTCATGTTCGCCTCTACCAGAGCTTACGTTTAATAAGATATTTTTAGCACCATGAATTTTATTTTCATTTAACAAAGGTGAAGACAAAGCAATGCGTACTGCATCTATGGCACGGTTTTCACCACTTGCCACCGCAGAACCCATAAGGGCTACCCCACTTGATTTCATTACCGTTTTCACGTCTTCAAAATCAACATTAATTTCACCTGGATAGGTAATAACTTCTGCAATACCTTTAGCGGCTGTATTTAATATTTCATTGGCAATACCAAAGGCAGCGCTCATAGAAAGGTTGCCATACATGTCTTTGATTTTATCATTGCTAATAATAAGCAAACAATCAACAGCACTTTTCAAAGCTTCTATACCTGCATAAGCAAAATCTTTTCTACGTTTACCTTCAAAAGAAAAGGGAGTGGTAACAATACCTACGGTTAGGATATCCATTTCCCTTGCCGTTTTTGCAATAATTGGCGCAGCACCCGTTCCAGTGCCACCGCCCATGCCGGCGGTAATAAATAACATTTTGGTATTTACACCCAATGTTTCAATAATATCCTCAATGGCTTCCATTGCAGAATTCTTTCCAACTTCTGGGTTCGAACCGGCACCTAAACCTTGCGTTAAGCCTGCACCTAATTGAATTTTATTAGGAATATTGCTGGCTTCCAAGGCTTGCAAATCTGTATTGCAAATAACAAAATCAACGCCCTTGATACCTTTTGAGTACATATAATTTACAGCGTTTCCGCCGCCGCCACCAACACCCAAAACCTTAATAATGGATGATTTTTCTTTAGGCATATTAAATTTAAAACCGTTTTCTATTGGCATAGTCATTGTGTCTTTATTATTTTTTTGTAGTCAAAATGTGCTTACAAAAACAAATTAAAAATCATTCAGGTCTTTATCGTCGTGCAACCATTTAATTCCTTTTTTGAATATGCGGTTAAAGAAATGGTTGCGTTCAACTTCCTCAATAAGAATTTCTTTTTCTTTGGCATTTGGAATTGCGTGAATTTTCTCTACCTCAGCCAAAGTATTAAATCCTTTAAGCACCAAACCCACGCCAGTAGCGTAAATTGGGCTTTTAATTTCATCTATGGTGGTTTGTCCTAAATGCTCATTGGCATATCCAATACGCGCATCTAAACCGGTAACATATTCTACCAATTTATCTAAATGGCGCAATTGCGAACCACCACCTGTGATAACGATACCTGCATTTAATTTCTTTTCTAAGCCAGAAGATTTTATTTCATACAAAACCGATTCGAAAATTTCTTCTACACGGGCTTGAATTACCATGGCCAAATTCTTAACCGAAACTTCTTTTGGAGGGCGTCCGTGGAAACTTGGAATGCTTATTATTTCATTCTCTTTATTTTCTTCAGCTAGGGCCGAACCAAATTTTACTTTAAGTGCCTCAGCCTGATTTTTCAATACATTACAACCTTCTTCTACATCTTTGGTGATGATATTTCCACCAAAAGGAATAACGGCAGTATGCCGAATAATGCCGTTTTTAAAGATGGCCACATCTGTAGTACCACCACCAATATCTACCAAGCAAACGCCTGCTTCCAATTCTTCAGTGGTAAGCACCGCATCTGAGGAAGAAAGGGGTTCTAAAATTAAATCTGCCACTTCTAAATTGGCACGCTCTACACTCTTGTAAATATTTTTGATTGCATCTACATTTCCAGTGATGATATGAAAATTAGAAGTTAAGCGTACGCCCGACATTCCCACTGGCTCGTATACATCGCCAATATCATCAACGGTATATTCTTGCGGTAAAACGTGAATAATTTGGTCGCCCGGAGCAAGCGCCAATTTGTAAGTATCTTTAATTAAACGCGCAACATCTTCACGACTAATTTCTTCGTCGGAATCGCCTAAGCTGATGCTATTGCGGTGTTGCAAACTTTTTATATGCTGACCAGCAATACCCACATGCACACTTTGAATTACTAATTGAATATTGTTTTTAAGCAAAGAAGCTTTGGCCTTTTCAATGGCTTCTTCAATTGCCCTAACTGTTTTTTCAATATTGCGCACTTCTCCTCGGATAACGCCTAAGCTCTCGGCTTTACCCATTCCTAATACTTCAATTTTGCCATGCTCGTTGCGACGACCTACAATGGCACATACCTTGGTTGTACCAATATCGAGGCCTACAATAACTTTAGATTCTGCCGACATATTCTAATTTTTTACTTTTTACAAATTACCTGACCATCAAACCTTACATCAATACTGTTGTAAGTGTTCCAGCCAATACGGTTTAAGCCCTCCCGATAAAAAACCAATAGTTTCCTAAATTTCTTATCAATGTTTTGGGCATCACCAAAAATGACAAATTTGCTCCCCACTTTAGGGACCAAAACAACGTCATTATCGGCTCTTACAAATATCTGTTCTATTAGTGCCTTGTAGAATGGATGTTTATCAACATAAGAGGCTATTTTGAACACCTGGTTTCCTACAAAAGAGTACACTGAATCACCTTTCTCAAAACGCTCAAAAATGTTTCCATTTGCCAAAAGCACACGCGGTGAATATTGCTCTGAAAGGGGCATTTTTACACCATATTGATCCAAATAATATTGTGTTCCATCATAGCGAATGAGCCGAATAATGGGCCTTCTTTGTACAATTTTAACATTTAAGGAAGCATCCATTTCGGCAAAAACCTCGGCATCTTCCAACAAGGGATCTTTCTTTAATTCTCGCTCTAATTTGGAAACATTCACCTCCCCCATTTCCATTCCAAGCAATTTTTGGTTCGACCCAAGCGCCTTACGCAAAACCTCCAAAACAGCCTGCCGATTATAAAAATGCAAATCAATTGGGTAGATGTAAACATCCACTTTTTTGCACTGCTTATCATCCAAGCTCTTATTGGAAATTACCACCACAAAAACCACAAAAGAAAGCAAGCAAATCCACATCAAAAGTTTTACTACTTTTAATGTTACCGTTCTCCACTTTTGCTTATCAAATTTCATCTATTGCAAACCAAGTTTAATAGGTTCAACCAAGGCATCAATATCGCCTGCACCAAGGCTTAAGAACAAAGCTGGCTTAAGCGCAATTACACGCTTCACCAGATCTTCTTTGCTCACTAATTCTTTTTCTGCGGCAGTAATATGATCCAATAACATTTGAGAATTTACGCCTGCAATTGGCAATTCACGTGCAGGGTAAATATCCAATAAAAACAAATGATCTACCATGGACAATGCCTCCGCAAAACCTGCTGCAAAATCGCGGGTACGGGTAAACAAATGAGGTTGAAAGGCTGCCACCAATTTGTGGGTTGGATACATTCTTTTTACCGAGCCCAAAATTGCTTTTAATTCCTCTGGATGGTGTGCATAATCGTCGATGAAAATACAAGAAGGGGTTTTTATAATATACTCAAACCTACGTTTAACACCCTTGAAACTTTTGAGTGCGCTGCGCAATTCTTCTTCAGTAACACCGGCTGCTAAAGCAACAGCAGCGGCAGCTACAGCATTTTCAATATTATGCATTCCTGGTATTCCTAATTCCAAATCTTTTACAATTCTTCCCTTTAGGTTTAAATCAAAAATATGCTCTGCTTCATTAATTCTGATATTAAAAGCATGAATTTGCGCTTCGGCTTGTAAGCCATAAGTTTCAAAGTTTGCTTTTAATTTTTCTTGAATATCCAATCCATATTTCAAAAACAAAGTGCCACCATTTACCAATCGCTCTGCGTAGGCCAAAAAGGATTCTTGCATGCTATTGTGATCGCCATAGATATCCAAATGATCGGCATCGGTAGAGGTTATAACAGAATAGTAAGGAAATAAAGTTAGGAACGACCTATCAAATTCATCTGCTTCCACCACTGTATATTGCTGGGAAGATGGAATAGTGTCGGCAGCTGGATGTAACAATAAATTGGTTTGGTAATTAGAAGAAATGCCACCTAAGAATGCATTACATTTTACACTACTTGAAAATAAAACATGTGCTATTAAAGTGGATGTTGTGGTTTTCCCATGCGTACCTGCAACCCCAATGGTGATATAGGCTTTACTTAACAAACCAAGCACCTCAGAACGTTTTTGAATGGTAAAATCATTGGCTTTTAACCATGCCCATTCTTGGTGGTTTTTAGGTATGGCAGGTGTTAATACCACTAAGGTGTTTTCTTGTTTTAATTGCAAGGAATTTACCAAGGCAACATCATCCACATAATGGATTGCCATTCCTTCCGCCACTAATTTTTGCGTGAGGGGAGTTTCGGTTTTATCGTAACCAATTACCTGTATGCCTATATGTTTAAAGTAGCGCGCAATGGCACTCATGCCTATTCCGCCAATTCCAAGAAAATACGCTACTTTTATATCGTTTAGGTTCATCTATTATTTTCTTAAGGCCAATAATTCATCTACAATTTTTTCGGCTGCATTTACAATGGCCAAGCCTAAAATATTTGCACTTAAATCTCTTTGTAATTTAGCATCATTTATAAGGTTTAAGGTTGCTGGAACCAATTCCTCATTTGCATCGCTATCTTTAATTAAAATGGCTGCATTTTTTTCAACCAATGCCATGGCATTTTTTGTTTGATGGTCTTCACTCACATTTGGTGAAGGCACCAAAATACAAGGCTTACCAACAATTGCTAACTCGGCAATGGATAGTGCGCCAGCTCTTGAAATAACAACATCTGCCGCTGCATAAGCCAAATCCATTTCATAAATAAATGGTGAAACTTTTAAGCAAAAATCTGCTTCTTGTAGCGCGGCATTTTCGCTTTGAAACAATTTTCCTGTTTGCCAAATTACATTTACTTGCGCTAAGTTAAGCAAGTCCAAATCCTTTTCAATACTCTGGTTAATGGTTCTTGCCCCAAGGCTACCGCCAATAATTAAAACTGTTTTTCGGTTTGGGTTCAGCCCAAAAAAAGCAATAGCTTGTTCCCTTTTATTTGTTGCATCACAGATATCGGCTCGAACCGGATTACCTGTTTTTACAATTTTAGCCGCAGGGAAAAACCGTTGCATATTGTCATACGCCACACCAATTTTACGCACCCTGTTTTTTAGTATTTTGTTGGTAATACCTGCATAGGAATTTTGCTCGTGAATCATGGTGGGCAAGCCTTTTAAGGTAGCAGCATACATCATGGCGCCACTGGCATAACCACCAAAACCTATGGCTAAATCTGGCTTAAAACGTTTAATAATGAGCAAAGATTTTATAATACTTGCAATCACTTTTATGGGGAACAAAATATTCCGCATACTCAAGCTTCGTTGCAGTCCGCTGATCCATAAACCTTCAATGGCAAATCCTGCTTTAGGCACCTTTTCCATTTCCATTCTATCACTGGCACCTACAAATAAAAACTCCACTTCATTGTGTAGTTTTTTTTGCAAATTTTGCGCAACCGCAATGGCTGGATAGATATGTCCGCCAGTGCCACCGCCACTTATAATAACTCTTAATTTATTTGCTGCCATAAATTTATTCGGCTACTATTTTATTTTCACTTAATTTATTTTCAGGCTCATTAGGTTCTTCGGTTTCAACATAACGACTTACACTCATAATTAAGCCAAAGGCAAAACTGGTAATGATAATGGAGGTTCCGCCTTTACTTACCAAAGGCAATGTTAAACCCGTATTGGGAACTAAATTTACTGCAATGGCCATATTTAATATGGCTTGTATAACCAGGGCAAAGGATAGTCCTACCGCCAACAAAGCGCCAAATGCTTTTGGACTTCTAAATACAATTCTGAAGGCTCGGTACATAAAGAGCAGGTACAAAAACATCATAAAAATGGCACCCATAAGTCCATACTCTTCTGTTATAATGGCAAAAATAAAATCGGCATAGGCTTGCGGCAGGTAGTTTCTTTCTGTGCTGCCACCAGGACCTTGGCCTGTTAATCCGCCATTAGCGATAGCAATTTTTGCATGGTCGTTTTGAAAATTATCATCTGCATTGGTAGAAGGTTGATTAAAATTTTCTATGCGGTGTTTCCAAGTTAAAACACGACCTAAATCTTCGAGGTATTTATCGGGGGTATTTAATGCAATTACAATCCCGATACCTAACAAAACAACAGTTGGCGCACCAATATAAAAAATATGCTTTACGCTAACCCTGCCAATAAACATAATAACCATACACGTACTAAAAAGCACCAAGGCAGTAGAAAGATTGGCAGGGGCAATTAATAAACAGGTAATACCAACATGAATAATGATTGGCATAAACCCTTTTCGAAAGTCTTTGATACTGTCTTGCCGAATAGCTAATTCACGCGCAACAAAAAGTATCAAGGCAACTTTGGCGATGTCTGAGGTTTGAAAGGTGATCCCTATAAAAGGAATTTTCAACCACCTGGCGGCATCATTGTAACTTGATCCAAAAAGTAAAGTTAGGACCAGTAACAAGTAGGAAGAGAACAGGATGATTTTAGAGAACTTTAAATAATATTTATAATGAACAGCATGCGTAATAAGCATGATGAAAAAGCCAACGAATAAGAACGCGAATTGTTGAAAAAGATATACCTCTGCCATGCCGCCTTGCTTCTGATAAGCCAAGGCGCCCGTGGAGCTATAAACGGCAAACAAACCCCAGAGGGAAAGAATTAGGATAATTCCCCACATGATTTTATCGCCTTTAGGCCTTATATTTTCCCAACTAAACCAGTTCACAATTTATCATTTTAATTTTTTCTGCCAGGTGGTAATCAAGCAGAATAAATTTATTTTATAATGACCTAACAGCAGCCTTAAATTGACGACCTCTGTCTTCGTAGTTTTTAAACAAATCGAAAGACGCACAGGCAGGTGAAAGCAAAACGGTTTCACCAGATTTCGACATTTTTGCTGCAACGTGCACTGCTTCTTGCGCGGTGCTTGTATTGATAATCATATCTACATCAGAAGCAAATGCTTCGTGGATGCGGGTATTATCAACACCTAAACAAACAATAATGCGAACTTTAGCTTTCACCAGCTCCTTTAACATTTCGTAATCGTTGCCTTTGTCAACACCACCCACAACCCATACAACGGGCTTGTCCATGCTCTCCAAAGCATACCAAGCAGAGTTCACATTGGTTGCTTTTGAATCGTTGATAAAGTCAACACCGCGCACGGTGGCAACATATTCTAAACGGTGTTCCACATTTTGGAAATCCATTAATCCTTCGCGGATAACATCCTTGCGAATGTCTAAGGCATTAGCAATAATTGCTGCAGCCATAGAATTGTAGGCATTGTGGCGGCCTCTAAGGGTAAGTTCTGAGGTATACATAGTAAATTGATTTGATTGATTTTCGTTGATATTGATGTGCATTTGTTCATCGGCAATAAATGCCCCAGGGCTATTTAATTGCTCATGAGAAAAAGCCAAACGTTTGGCATCTCCTTGAATGAAAGAAAGGTTCTCTATTGTTAACTCATCATCTGCACAATAGATGAGTAAATCGTCTTTGGTTTGGTTTTGCGTAATGCGAAATTTAGACTTCACATAATTTTGCAATTCATAATTATAACGATCTAAATGATCTGGTGTAATGTTACATATCACAGCCATATTGGCTCTGAATTCATACATATCATCCAATTGGAAACTACTCACTTCTATAACAAAATAGTCGTAGTCGGCCTTAGCAACTAACCTACACATGCTCACGCCAATATTTCCTGCAACAGCCACATTTAAGCCCGCTTTTTGCAATAAATGAAATACCAAAGAGGTGGTGGTTGTTTTACCATTGGTACCAGTGATACAAATTTTATAAGCACTGGTATAACGCGCTGCAAATTCCAATTCATTGATGATAGAAATATTCTTTGCTCGCAAAGCTTGAACCATCTCATTTTTTTCTGGAATACCTGGGCTTTTAATTACCTCATCTGCATTTAATACCAGCGCTTCACTGTGTTGGTTTTCTTCAAACGCAATGTCAGCTTCAATTAATTCGTCTTTATAGTTTTGCGGTATGCTTCCTTTGTCGGAAACAAACACATCAAAGCCACGCTGCTTGGCAAGTAATGCCGCACCCGTTCCACTTTCTCCGCTACCTAGTATGACTATTCTTTTTGTCATGACTACCTAACTTTTAAAGTAATGATGGTTACAATGGCCAACAGAACGCCAATAATCCAAAAACGCGCAACTATTTTAGATTCATGGAAACCACTCTTTTGAAAATGATGGTGGAGTGGCGACATTTTAAAAATCCTTCGACCTTCGCCATACTTATTTTTGGTGTATTTGAAATAGCTTACCTGCATCATTACAGATAAATTTTCTACCAAGAAAATGCCACATAAAATTGGAATCAATAATTCTTTACGAACCATAATGGAGAAGGCGGCAATAATTCCACCCAAAGCCAAACTGCCTGTATCGCCCATAAATACTTGCGCAGGGAAGGCATTGTACCATAAAAAGCCTACACAAGCTCCCACCAAAGCACCGGCAAAAATTACCATTTCCTCCAAGTGAGGGATGTACATGATGTTGAGGTATTTTGAGAAAATTATATTCCCGCTTACATAGGCAAAAATGCCCAGCACAAAAGAAATAATTGCGGAAGTTCCGGCCGCCAAACCATCTATTCCATCTGTAATATTTGCCCCATTGGAAACAGCGGTGATAATAAAAATAACCACCAATAAATAAATGATGTAATTGTAATCTTTATAACTACCACCTACAAATTTCAACATATCGGCATAATCAAATTCGCTCGATTTAAAGAAAGGAATAGTAGTAGTAGTTGCCTTGTGGTCTTTTACCAACATTAGCTCTCCGCTAATTACTTGTGGCATTAAATTTTGCTCTTTCACAAACGCCTCTGTAACCTCACCTGGATGATAAAATTCTTTTGTTTTTACATGCTCATTAAAATACAAGGTGGTGGCAACAATAAACCCCAATCCTACCTGACCTAATATTTTAAATCTACCCGCTAAACCTTCTTTGTTCTTTTTAAATACTTTAATGTAATCGTCGAGAAAGCCAACCAATCCTAGCCAAACGGTAGACACCATAATTAAAATGATGTAAACATTATTGATACGCGCAAACAATAAAGTAGGAATTAAAATAGCAGCTAGGATAATTAAACCACCCATGGTAGGCGTACCCTTTTTTTGTTGTTCTCCCTCTAAACCCAGGTTGCGAATTTCATCGCTCACTTGAAGTTTGTGAAGCTTATTAATTAAACTTTTTCCAAACACTAAAGAGATAACCAAGGACAAAATAATTGCCATTGCTGCGCGAAAAGAGATGTATTGAAACATTCCTGCGCCAGGAAAATTAAAGTGTTGGTTTAAATAATTAAATAAATAATATAGCATAGTGGGTATATGATTTTAAGATTGGAATAGGTTAAAAAAATCTTGCAACATTGCTTTATCGTCGAATGGGTGTTTTACCCCTTTAACTTCTTGGTAATTTTCATGACCCTTTCCGGCAACTAGAATAATATCGCCAGTTTGCGCCATGCTCACAGCAGTTTTAATTGCCTCTTTGCGATCGCTGATGCGTAAAGATTTTTTATAATGCAAGGCAGGAACACCTTTTGCCATTTCATCCAAAATAGCTTCAGGATCTTCATTGCGTGGATTATCGGAAGTGAGGATAACACGCGTACTTAAATTGCAGGCTGTTTCGGCCATAATAGGACGTTTGGCTGCATCTCTGTTACCACCACATCCAATTACTGTAATGAGTTCTTCATTACCTGTTCTAACTTCGTTAATGGTTTCAAGTACATTTTGCAAAGCATCTGGGGTATGCGCGTAATCTACAATGCCAATAATGCCATTGGTAGAACGCACATAATCAAAACGCCCTTTCACAGAATTAAGGCTGCTCAAATGCATGATAATTTCATGCTTTTCTTTGCCTAATAAATAAGCTACACCGTAAACCAATAAAAGGTTGTAGGCATTAAAATTTCCAACCAACCTAAACCATGCTTCTTCGCTATCTAGGTTAAGCAACATGCCATTGAAATCACTTTCTAAAATCTTGGCTTTAAAATCTGCCAAACTCTTAATTCCATAGGTATAGCGCGTTGCCTTGGTATTTTGCAACATCACCAAACCATTTTTATCGTCTTTATTAACTAAGGCAAACGCATCTTCGTTCACTTCGTCAAATAATTTCTTTTTGGCCTTAATGTATTCCTCAAATGTTTTGTGGTAATCGAGGTGATCGTGTGTAATATTGGTGAAGGCAACACCAGCAAAATGCAATCCTTTAATTCTATCCTGGTGAATAGCATGAGAGCTTGCTTCCATAAAACAATAGCTGCAACCACGGCTTACCATTTCTCTTAACAAAGCATTGATGCGAATGGCATCGGGAGTAGTATGTGTGGAAGGAATTACCTCTTCATTAATTTGGTTCTGAACAGTAGAAAGCAAACCTACAGAATAACCAAATGACCTGAATAAATTAAAGAGCAAGGTAGCAACAGTAGTTTTACCATTGGTACCTGTAATGGCTACAATTTTTAATGCTTTACTTGGATGGCCATAAAAATTTGCGGCAGCTAAACCCAAGCAAGCATGCGTATTTTCAACTTGAATAAAACAAACTGATTCATCCAAAATTGCAGGAAGGTTTTCGCAAACAATTACCTTACAACCTTGGCCAATAACTTGTGGAATAAAAGAGTGTCCATCTACAACAGTACCCTTTACTGCAAAGAACATACTTGCTTCTTTTGCTTCGCGAGAATCAAAAGTGAGCGTTTCTACTTCCTGCATCATTTTACCAGAAATGGAGATGGCAGGAATACCAGAAATTATTTGTTCAATTGTTGCCATGTCTTATCCCAGTTGTAATTGAATAATTAAATTTTTGCGCAAAGGTGAGCCTGGCGAAAGCGATTGCTTTTTTACCTTTCCCAATCCAATTAACTGCACATGAATTCCTTTGCGTTCTAATAAATACATAGCATCTCTAGCACCCATTCCTCTGAGGTCTGGCATCTTTGTGCTTTGCACAATTACTGGCTGCATGGCCATAGACTTATCCTGCATTGAGGTTAACACCCAATCTGTTTCATCTTGATGAATTGAATCGTTATGAAAGTGAGAAGACAATTTCACCTGATTTAAAATTTCTTTCACATCACCTTTATCTGCCATTGGCATTTGAGGTAAATCTGTGCTAAAAATAGGATTGGTAAATTTTAATTCGCGGTGCAAATTCAATGCACTGGCATAAACCTTATCAGCAATTTCTTTAAAAATTGGCAAGGCAACTTTTGCGGCATAATACTCGCCTTCACTTGGTCTACTTACTAAAACAAAGCAAGAATATTTTGGATTTTCTGCAGGAAAATATCCACAGAAAGAAGCTCTGTAGCTCTTACCACGTGAGGCCTGACGAGGACCAGTGATTACAGCAGTTCCTGTTTTACCTGCGTAGCTATAGAAGTTGCTTTTTAATGTAGAAGCAGTACCATGCAAAACAACACCTTCCATCATGGTGCGCAATTGCTTGGCAACTTCTGGCTTGCATATTTGCGGATTTAAAACAACAGGCGGATATGTTTTCAATACTTTTCCAGCCTGAGAAATATTCTTCACCAAATTAGGTTTCATCATAACCCCATTATTGGCCACAGCATTGTATATTGACAAGAGTTGTAAAGGCGTCACGGTTAATTCATATCCAATTGCCATATAGGGCAAACTGGTGCAGCTCCATGCTTTATGGTTCGGTCCTTTTACATTTGGCATACCAACACCCGACAGTTGTAAATCGAGTTTTTTTGTTAGCCCTAGTGCCTCATAATGTTTAAATACTTTTGAAGGATTGCTTTCATAATATTTCTTCATCAATTTACCAAAGGCAACATTGGAAGAATGCTCAAATGCTTGTTGTAAAGTAATAACACCTGTGCCAAATTCGGCATCTTTCATCACTGCGTTTTTGCAAAATGCTTTCTGCCCATTTTCTGCATCCACTTTGTCTTCTGGTTTCATAAAACCATCTTCTAATAAAGAAAGGGCAGATACCAATTTAAAAGTAGATCCAGGCTCTACACTTTCGCCAACAGCATAGTTGTATTTTTCTTTATAAACCCCTTCTGATTCGCGTGTAAGATTGGCAACTGCTTTAATATCGCCAGTAACAACTTCCATTAAAATAGCCGTACCAAATTCGGCATCGTTTAAAATCAAGTTAGAGAGTAAGGCATTTTCAGCCACATCTTGCAAATTGATATCAAGGGTGCTTACAATATCCTTTCCTTGTTGTGCATCAATTAATAATTCATCATCAATGGGAACCCAAGTTCCACCGGCAATTCTTTGCATAACATGCTTGCCACTTTTTCCACTTAATTTTTCATCAAAAAAGCCTTCAAGTCCAACGCGTACCGAACCAATTTCTTGTTTAAACCCAATGGTTCTTTCTGCCAACATGCCAAATGGTTTTTCTCTTCTAGTTCTTTCAGAAATTCTTAAACCTGCAGCATATTTATTTTTCTTACCAAGTCTAAAAATGGGCATCTCCAGCATGGCATGTAATTGCATGAAGCTGATTTTTCTTTTAAATAAAAAATAACGGTTGCCTTCTCTTTTTGCGCGCAACAAACTTTGTTTATAGGCCAATGCAGATTTATCACCAAACAAAACAGACAAATCATTTGTCAAAGAATCGAGGCTATTTTGAAAACCTTCTTCATCTTGAAATGCTTTTGCTTTTGTATCTAAAAACACATCGTAAATTGGCATGGAGGTTGCTAATAAATTTCCTTGGCAATCAAAAATATTTCCACGCGTTGCTTCAATTTCAAAAACGTGCGTACTAAGGCTATCAGCCATTGCGCGCCATTTCTTTCCTTCAAACACTTGTATTTTAAAAACAGTATACAGCACCAAAATAGCAAACACAAACATGCCAGAAAACACAAGTGTCATCCGCATGAGTATTGCTTTACGCGTATTGGTATTTGTATTATTGCTTGCCACTATAAGTGATTTTGCTTGGTGGTGTTTTTAATTCTTTAATGCCGTATGGAGCTAATTTTATAGCCACATTTGATTGTTTGCTTTGAGCCATTAATTCGCTGAGCTCACTGATATATTCGCTTCTTAATTCTTTAACTTCTTTGTTTAACTGATCTGTTTTTCTGATTGTATTTTCAGATCTATGACCATTGAAAATGAACAAAACCACCAAGCAACACACATAAATCAGAAAAGGCAATTGCCCTTTTAATTGATCTGGATTTATTCGGAAGTCGAAGTCGGCAAAGCGCTTCACCGTTTCGGTAAATCCACTAGTCTCCTTGCCAACTGGCTGTTGAGCTGTTGTTTCGTCTTCTTGAATAATCCGGTTCATTAACTTTCTAATCGCTTTTCAGCAACCCTTAATTTTGCACTTCTTGATCTTGGATTTCTTTCTAATTCATCTGCCGAAGCAGTAATTACTTTTCGGTTCAAAGCCGTTAAAGGCTTATGCACATTCCCATAAAAATCTTTGTCGATATCGCCATTGAAATTTCCACTGGCTATAAAATTTTTCACCAAACGATCTTCTAAAGAATGGTAACTCATTACCACTAATCTGCCGTTTGGTTTTAATACTTCAGGAACTTGAGCGAGGAAGTTTTTAAGCACTTCCATTTCGCGGTTTACTTCAATACGCAAGGCTTGAAAAACCTGCGCGAAGAATTTATAATCACCAAATTTTGGTGTGTATTTTTTTAAAGCATCTTTTAAATGTGCAACAGTCTTAATGGCTTGCCCACCGCGGAACTGAACAATTTCTCTGGCAAGTGATTTGGCATTGTTTAATTCACCAAATTGATAAAACACATCTGCCAATTGTTCTGCTGTATAATTATTTAAAACATCACTTGCACTTTCTCCACTTGCCGTATGCATGCGCATATCTAATTCTGCCTCATCAAACCTAAAAGAGAAACCCCTATCTGCTTCATCAAATTGATGCGAGGAAACACCTAAGTCGGCTAAAATTCCATCAACAGGCAAGAGTCCTTGGTATTGCAAATGATTTTTAATGAACTCAAAATTCTGGTCGATGAAAACCAAGCGCTCATCTTTAGGTAAATTTGCTTTCGCATCTTCATCTTGGTCGAACGCAATTAATACGCCCTTTTCACCCAATTGTTGAAGAATGGCTTTTGAATGACCACCACCACCAAAAGTAACATCAACGTATCTTCCAGCAGGATTTATTGCCAATGCTTCTAAACA
>CANFHJ010000026.1 GCA_947446605.1 Bacteroidota bacterium
CAAATTTGCAAAAAATGCAAATCTTTCTTTCACTTTTGGGTCTTTCCATTTGAAGCCTATTGAATATTTGGCTTTATTCGCATAACTAATGTGTGAAACATGGAGCCAAAATTTAAACTAGATTATTCTTTTCCTTCGCTACATCCTTACCTTAAACATGCTGCTAATCAGCTAAAATCGCCAGATAGCATTTACCTGCTTGAGAAAAAGAAGGACAGTTACCGCGGTATTACCTACCAACAAGTGTTGGATGATGCCAATGCCATATCGGCTTATTTACACCATTTGGGTTTTGAAAAACAACAAATGGTGGCGCTCATTATTGAAAATTGTCCCGAGTATATTCAGTTCGACCAAGGTTTGATGCAATTGGGATTGGTAAATGTTTCTATATACCCAACCTTATCAGAATCTGAAGTTGAATACATCTTAAATGATTCTGGTGCGCGCGCTATTTTGGTGGGAACGCCATTCTTATTGCGCAAAATCAATAAAATAAAACACAATTGTCCGAAGCTAGAGAAAATAATTATTGCTTTTGATACGGATAAAAAAGAAGAAGGCATTACTACTTATGCCGAAATGATAGCAGAAGGTAAAGCACTTTATGCCAACAGCAAAAACACTATTGATGCCATTTGTAATAGCGTAACACGTGATGATTTATCGTGCTTGTTATATACCTCTGGAACTACAGGTAAACCGAAAGGTGCCATGCTTACGCACGACAATTTCCTAAGTGATATTGAAATGGCTGTTGAGTTGATGTATATCGTAAACAAAAATTACCGATTCCTTTCATTCTTGCCTTTATGCCATGTTTATGAGCGCACCGCTACCTATTACATGAGTACTGTAATTGGGTCGGAAATAGCCTTTGCACAAAGTTTAGAAGCACTCTCCAACAATATTATTGAGATAAAACCAACAGCCATTTTAACTGTGCCGCGTTTGTTGGAACGCATTGAAGAACGCGTGAGAAAAAACATTACCTCACAAGGTGGTGCCAAACTCAAAATATTTGAGTGGGCCATTAAAGTGGGCGAAAAACGTCGTCATTTGCGTGAGAACAACCAAACACCAGGACCAATTTTGCAATTGCAAATTGCCTTGGCAGAGAAATTGGTTTATTCAAAAATTAAAGAACGTTTGGGTGGTAGCATGAAATTAATGATTTCGGGTGGTGGTGCCATGCCGCAACATGTGGGCGAGTTTTTTGGCAATATTGGTGTTACTGTTTGCGAAGGATACGGCTTAACGGAAACTTCGCCATTGGTTACAGTAAACGAACCACACCGCCAAGTATTTGGTGCTGTAGGTAGGGTAGGTAGCTTAAATGAAGTGGCCATACAAAATCCAGATACCAAAGAAATAATTACCATTCAAACTTTTGATTCTTTTAACCCAGCTTTTGAATGTGGCGAAGGTGAAATTTTGGTGCGCGGTAGAAATGTAATGAAAGGTTATTGGAACTTGCCAGAGGCCACGGCAGAAGCCATAGACAGCGATGGATGGTTGCATACCGGCGATGTTGGAAAATTCTATAAAGGCTATTTAAAAATTACCGATCGTATTAAAAATATTTTAGTGAATTCGTTTGGTAAAAACATTTATCCAACCCCAATTGAAAGCACTTATTTGAAATCAAATAAAATTGAGCAAATCTTTTTAATAGGCGATAAGCAAGAATATTTAACTGCTATTATTGTGCCATCAAAAGAAGAAATGAAAGAGGTGTTTGGCTTCAAAGAAGAATACTTTAATGAGGCAGATGATTTTATTCGCGAGGAGGAAATTAAGAAATGGGTGGAAGTGGATTTGCATAAATATGCCACCGAATTGGGCAAGTTTGAACGCGTAAAACACTTTGTACTCAAACGCCGTCCTTTCTCTGTAGATTTAGGTGAAATGACCCCAACCTTAAAAGTAAAGAGGAAGGTAGTAGAGCATAAATACGAAAATGAAATTAAAGGAATGTATGTGGCAATAGTGGAGTAGGCCTAGGCCTTCACCATTTTCACATGCTCAATATCGGCTTCCCAAAAATTTTCTCCTTTTGGTTCGAACCCAAACTTGGCATACAAAGGCGCAGCAGTAAGTTGGGCATGTAGGTAAAGGGCTTGGTTCGAACCCACTAATTCTTCATTTAATAAATGCGTTAAAAGGGCCGAGGCTACCCCTTGGTTTCTGGCTTCCTCTAAAACAGCAAATCTTTCTAATTTAATTCCCTTTTCTGTTTGGCGCCAACGGGCTGTTCCCACCGGTTTTTCGTTTAAAAATGCCAAAAAATGGGTAGATTCTTCTTCGTATTCCCATTCTAGTTCGGGAGGGCAGTTTTGGCCTACTACAAATACTTCGGTTCTAATGGCCCAAGCCTGCTCTAAATCATCTTGGTTTGAAATTTTTCTGACAGCTATTTTCATTTTTTTTGTGGTTCTTTTCTAATAATGTATGTTTGTTGCAGCAATTTAATCTTAAATTATGACAAAAGTAGCCGAATTATTAGGCGATAGCGCAGAGTCGTTATTGAACCATGAGTGTAAAACAATTTCTAAAAGCCAATTGCATTTACCCGGAGGCGATTTTCTAGATCGCGTTTTTGTGCAAGGCAACCGCAACCCACAAGTATTAAGAAGCTTGGGCGCCATTTATAATTCTGGCCGATTGGCAGGTTCTGGCTATGTATCAATTCTTCCAGTAGATCAAGGTATAGAGCACAGTGCAGGTGCATCCTTTGCGCCGAACCCAGCTTTTTTTGATCCAGAAAATATTATTAAATTAGCTATTGAAGGCGGTTGTAATGCTGTAGCTTCAACATATGGTGTTTTGGCTGCTTGTTCAAGAAAGTATGCACATAAAATACCTTTTATTGTAAAAATTAACCACAATGAATTTTTAAGCTACCCAAATAAATTCGACCAAATTATGTTTGGTTCAGTTGAAGAAGCTTGGAACTTAGGTGCTACAGCAGTAGGTGCAACCATCTATTTTGGATCAGACGAAAGTGGTCGCCAAATACAAGAAGTAGCTGCAGCTTTTGAACGTGCACATGAATTAGGAATGGCAACTATATTGTGGTGTTATTTGCGCAACAATGCCTTCAAAAAAGATGGTGTAGATTACCATACAGCTGCAGATTTAACAGGACAAGCCAACCATTTGGGTGTAACTATCCAAGCAGATATTATCAAACAAAAATTACCTACCAACAATGGTGGTTATACCGCTTTAAATTTTGGTAAAACCCATAACAAGGTTTATACAGAATTGTCATCAAGCCATCCAATTGATTTGGCGCGTTACCAAGTAGCCAATTGCTATATGGGACGCCAAGGTTTAATTAACTCAGGTGGAGAAAGCAAAGGTGCAACAGATTTAGCCGAAGCAGTAACAACAGCCGTAATTAACAAACGTGCAGGTGGCCAAGGATTAATTTCTGGTCGTAAAGCTTTCCAAAAACCAATGAATGAAGGTATTGCCTTATTGAATGCCATTCAAGATGTGTATTTGGATAATAGCGTTACAATCGCATAATTATTTTATTTAATAAGCACAAGTAAAGCCAGAACTATCTTTTAAAGGTAGTTCTGGCTTTTTTATTTAACTGGCGCCAATTATTGCCTTATTTTTCTAATTAAAATAAATATACCCCCAGTAATCATAATTTCTTTTAGCTTACATAGAATTAATTATTTTTTGGTTCGAACCTAGTTATATTTGCTTAAGATGTTAAGCGATACCCCAAAGAAAAAACCAAGCCTACTGCAGCAAATTTCTCTATTGAATAGGGAGAGAACAGCTTTAGTAGGCAATGGTAAAATCATCTCAAATTGGGCATCAACAAAGGCTAAAAGCATTTTGCTGCTCTCGTTTTTTCTGTTACAAATTTTGGGTTTAGAACAAAATGTACTTGCTCAAACTGGCAAGGGCATAAGTATGCAAATGGTTGTAAGGGATAACAATCAGAACTTGTTAATAGAAAAAAATGTTGCTTTAAGATTGAGCATTCATAAAGATGTGGCAAATGGTCCAATTATATTTCAAGAATTACAAACCATTAAAAGCAATTTACAAGGATTAATAAAATTAGAAATTGGCTCGGGCGTATTTGGCTTTGGTGATTTAGACAGTATAAATTGGGGCAGTGCTATTTATTACCTGCAAACAGAAGTAGATCCACTTGGAGGAAATAAATGGAGCATCAATTCAAGCGTTCCTATACATGCTGTTCCCTATGCCATGCATGCAGGGAACGGTGTTCCTGCAAATGCAAAAAATGGGCAAGTTTTAAGTTTATGCGATGGTGTGGCTACTTGGGAGCCATGTAAGGCAAGGATACCCCTTGTTCAAACCAATGTAGCCTCAGAGGTAACAGATAGAAGTGCAAGTATTGGTGGCAGCATTCTTGAATCGGGAGGTTCAAGGGTTATTGCGAGGGGTATTTGTTATGCCAAAACACCAAATCCTACCCTGTGGGACAAGCGCAGTGAAATAGCGTTGGCCAATACAAACTTTACAAGTAGTTTTACGAATTTAGATACCAATACACTTTATTATGCAAGGGCATATGCCAGTAATTCTGTTGGCACAGGCTATGGACAGCAAATTACTTTTAAAACCTTGGCACCTAAAATTGATACACTTCTAAAAATAGGAATGTATTACCAAGGTGGCATAATTGCGTATTTATTAAAGGAAGGAGATTTGGGATATAATCCAAAAATCCAACAAGGATTTATTGTAGCAGATACAGATTTTGTAAAAGGGTCTTTCAATACTTTTGCTTGGCGCAAGGAGAAGGATACCATAACGGGTGGCAATGCAACTGAAATAGGAAGAGGTTTATTTAATACGGGTAAAATTATTCAAGTTCAAGAAGGAGATTCTAATAGCACTTACGCAGCATTAAATTGTTATGGTTTAAATAGAAATGGTTTTGAGGATTGGTATTTACCAAGTAGAGATGAACTTAATCAAATTTATCAAAATAAAGACCTAATAGGTCATATGAGCGCTGCCAATTATTGGTCGTCTACCGAAGTAAATGAACACAGTGCTTTTATACAAAATTTTGGAACAGGCGTGCAGGATATTTGTTTTAAAGATGCCTTGTGCAGGGTAAGACCTATAAGAGCAATTAGGGTGTATCCAGATTTTTCTTATATAGTAAATGCACAAGGCGAAAAAATTTACAACGACAGCAATGTTCAAATGGTTTATGTAAACCTGGGCAGAATGGGCGATTTAGTGGCTGAATCTCATATTAAATCGGCTTTGGAATACACCAATATTTGCCAAAATATTAATACACCTCCTCAACAGGTAGAAGAGAGTTTGGTTCTAAAAGAAATTATCGGAATGTTTTCTACCTGTTTTGAAATTGGCGTCTTGGTTTTTGCTCCAGAAGCCAAAGCTTTGCATATGGCTGCAAGGATTATTAGTGGTGTTTCAGAAATGATTTTTAAGGAGAAAAAAGAGAACCTGCCAGAAAATATTCAAGGTGAAATAAACAATGTTTGGGATGGTTTAAATACCACTTTTGATTTGGTGAAATTTAGGTTAGACTCCTACAGAGACAGTCTTCCTAAATATTGGTTTACCCAATTTAGGTCTGTGTATTCTGGCGAGGTGGTTTCTTTTGGCGATTTATATAAAAACGGCTATTTACCAGCCAAGAACCAAACTGATTTTGATTCTACGAAGTATTATGTTTCCAAGGTAGCCAAATACGAAATGACCAAAGAATTATTGCATTTGCGCTGGAATATTCGGTCGTATGCAATTATAGGTGACCAACGTACCAATTATAATAAATGGCAAACGGTTTATAGAACGCGTTGGAATGAGGATGCATTATGGTCTGATGACTATCCCGTTGATAAATACCAAAACATTTATTATTTCCAGGATAGAACGCTGAATGGTGCATTAGACAAGGCAGCTCAACATTCTTCTGAACCTTATGGGAAAGCCCTTTATTATTGGACCGAACCGTATACCGATCCTGAAATAAAAAATTGGCTGACAAATAATATTCAATATTCTGGCTTGAAGGTTTATCTCTGGGAATTGGCACCAAGTGTTAATTACCCTTCTGCTACTGCACCAGAATCGTTAATAAATTGGTTGTTCAAAGACGATATGAAAGGCTTTTTAGTAAGGCCTTCTGCGGTTACCACACGTAAAGATGTTTTTAAAAATTGGGGTTTAAATGTTTATATGGGTTATTAGAAATAATGAAAATTATGCAACAAAAATTTGTTTTCTATTTCATGCTTTGTGTAATGGTTTTTGGTTCGAACCGAAGCCAAGCGCAAGTGCCTGATAAGTTTAGCTACCAAGCAATTTTGCGCAACCAAACAAATACACTTGTTAGGAATAAACCTATAGGTGCGCGTGCTGTAATTTATAGAGACAACAGCTCAAAAGAAATTTTATTTTCTGAAATGCATCAGGCGCAAACAGATTCTAATGCCTTGTTAGATTTAGTAATTGGCAATGGACTAAAATTGTCTGGAAGCATTGAAAATATTGATTGGGCAAATGGTCCTTTTGGCATTAGAATTTTAATTGATTTCAATGGAGGAACAAATTATACCCTTATTCAAGAAACGCCATTTTTAAATGTTCCTGTAGCAAATTATACAAAAAACATGGTACCCAAAGGAGGAAAGCATGGCCAGGTATTGCATTTCTGCAATGGCCAAGCAAGCTGGGAGCCTTGTCCTGTTATTTTGCCTAATGTGCTTACCAATGCTGTTATTAGTATTTCAATGGACAAGGGCCTTGCCAATTTAAGTGGTACGGTAGAAAATGATGGTGGTTCATCTATTACAGCGCGCGGTTTTTGTTGGGGCACATCTGCTAATCCAAGCACCAGTGGTGCTAAAATAATTTGTTCTAGCGGAGCAGGAAGTTTTGCGGGTGAAATAAATGGCTTAAAGGAAAAAACCATTTATTATATACGTGCATATGCCAGCAATAGTGCAGGAACTTCTTATGGCAATGAAATAAGCTTGCTTACGCCAGATGCGCCAGCATTAGCGGTAGGAAAGAGTTACCAAGGTGGCATTATTGCTTATATGCTGGTGCCTGGAGATTCTGGTTACAACGCCAATGTGCCGCATGGTTTAATTTTGGCTACCCAAGATATGCCGGGTACACCCAAATGGTGTTATAATCAGGCTTCTGCTACAGCTATTGGAAATACTTTTACAAGAGTTGGTTCCGGTTATTACAATACCGCTGCCATTTCACTTATTCAAGGCAATAATTTTGATGGTGCTTATGCCGCAAAAGTTTGTTACGATTTAATTTTAAATGGCTACGACGATTGGTTTTTACCCAGTAAAGATGAATGGAGAAGGATTGCTTTAAACCGCAACCTTATCAATGGTTTGGGAACAGATTGGTATTGGTCGTCTAGCGAATCTGAAACCACCAAGGCTTGGATGGTAGAAATGGGAACAGGCGATACCAATACTTACCAAAAATGGTATCCGCAAAAAGTTAGGGCAGCTCGTAATTTTTAATAGGATGAGGCATAAAAATTTATACCAAAAGCAAAGTCAACTCCTGCTAAAAATTATTTTATTCTTAGTGGTGTTTACTTGCTTTTCTAATTTGCAGCTTAGCGCGCAAAAAAATGGCTTCAGCATGCAATTGCTTATACGAAATAGTAAGCAAAATTTATTGCTTGATAAAATGGTGGGCGTGCAGTTTAGTATTTTAAAAGGTACTGCAAATGGTCCTGTTGTATACCGTGAGGCGCAATTGATTCGAACCAACTCACAAGGTATGGCCAATTTAGTAATTGGAAATGGAACGCTTAGTTTAGGTAAATTTGACAGCATAGATTGGGGGCGTGAAACTTATTTTATTAAAACAGAAATTGACCCAGCAGGAGCAGCTAATTATACCATTAGTTCTAGCAATATTATTTACCAAGTACCTTACGCTATGTATGCTGGAAACGGCCTTCCAGCAGGCGCAAAGCAAGGCAATGTATTGAGTTTTTGTAATGGGATGGCTTCTTGGGAACCGTGTACGCCCAAATTGCCTAGCCTGCTTACTTTGCAGTTAACAAATATTACTGCCTATGGGGTAAGCAGTGGTGGAAGCCTTATGGAAACAGGCGGAGCAGAAATTATTGCCCGTGGTATTTGTTATGGTAAAAACACCAATCCTACCTTGACCGACAGCGTGCAGTTAGCACCCAATGGTGGTAATTTGTTTTACAACGCACTTAGCAATTTAGATACCAATACTACTTATTATGTGCGTGCATTTGCCACTAATAGTGTAGGTACTGCTTATGGAAATCAGTTTACTTTTAAAACATTAAGTGTTGTTTCAGATACCAGTTTAAAAATTGGCATGAGCTACCAAGGTGGCGTTATTGCTTATTTATTTAAAGAGGGAGATCCAGGCTACAATAGCCAGATAAGGCATGGCATAATTGCTCAAACAAGTGATTTACATGTTGCGGCAAAAACAAATTTTAAGTGGAATATTTTTCTCGATTCTTTTACTTATGCCAATCAAATTAGTATAGGTGGCGCTTTGGCAAATACGCTTCAAATTATTGCCAAACAGCCTGTAGATTCTGCAGCTGATTACGCTGCTAGACTTTGTAATTTAGACAGTACAGGTGGCTTTAAAGATTGGTTTTTGCCAACAAGAAATGAATTGCAATTAATGTTTATTGGTAAAAATAAAATAAACGGATTTTCAACTGAAGCCTATTGGAGTAGCAGTGAGGCGGGTTATTATACTGCCTACGGACTAGATTTTAGAACAGGTAATTGTGATGTGTATTTCAAGAAATCGAATTTAAAAATTAGAGCAATCAGGTATTTTTAACTCTTTATAAAAGTAAAAATGAACAATACTATAAAAAGCATTTGTGTAGGGCATAATTGTAAAAAAGCAGGAGCGTTTTTTCTGCTATTTTTCTTGCTACAGGTAGCAAATTTGTTTGCCCAATCTGGCAATAATTTTGGCTACCAAAGTATGGTGCGCAGGGCAGATGGAACGGCCCTTGAAAAAAACATTACAGTAAAAATTAGTTTGTTATTTGGTTCAGAAAATGGAACTGTGCTGTATGCAGAAAAGCACCAAACAGTTACCAATATCAATGGTTCCTATATGATTGAAGTGGGCTCGGGAATTAAATTGGCTGGGTCTATAGAAGCAATCAATTGGCAATCGTCTAGTATCTTTTTAAGTGCAGAAATTGATACCATTGGCAATGGAACTTATTCTTTGCTTGAAAGGCACCAAATACTAAGTGTTCCCTACGCAAGCTTTACGCCAAACGGCCTTCCCAATACACCGGGTAAGCATGGAGATGTTTTAACCGTATGTAATGGAGTTCCACAATGGGGCCCCTGTGCCATTGGTACAGCTGTTCTTGGCACTATTGGCGTTGCTGATGTTGGAAGCACTTTTGCAAAAGCCGATGGCGAAGTAAGCAGCGATGGCGATGGCTTTGTAATTGAAAGGGGTTTTTGCTGGGACACAGTTCCTGCTCCTACCACTTCAAAATTTAAATCGAGTAATGGTGGTGGAGAGGGTAAATTTAATTCTAATATATCTAGCTTGTTGCCAGAAACACGTTATTATTTGCGGGCTTATGCAATAAATGAAACGGGTACTTCTTATAGCAATGAAATTGTTTTTACTACTAAGGGAGCGCCACAAAGAATTGCAGGTGAAAATTACCTTGGTGGTGTAATTGTTTATATGCTAAAAGCAGGCGACCCTGGATTTGAAGCCAATACGCCTCACGGAATAATTGCAGCCAGCAGCGATCAAAGTAATTCATCAGCATGGGCAGCGGCAAGTTTTAATACCTATGTTCAAAACAATGAACTGGGAAAAGGTCGTCAAAATGCGGATCAATTGTTTGCCTTGTTAGGTGATAAAGCCACCGCTGTGGTATTGTGCAGAAACTTACGCATCAATGGTTATGATGATTGGTTTTTACCCAATGCAGCAGAATTTGAAAAGGTATTTCAATATTCAAATGGAACGGGCCCGGGCAAGTTTTTAAATGATGGACCTTATTGGACCTCCTGCGAAGACCAAGGCTCTGCGGGAGCTTTGGCTAAAGCTTTTGTTGGAGGACAAGCACAATCATTTAATAAATTCCTTCCTTTTAGCGTGAGGGCAATCCGTTATTTTTAATTTTAATAAAACGAAAATTATGAAATCATATACAAGTTTAAAATTGGTAGTATTCTTTTTATTAAGCATGCCGTTTGCCTTTTTGCAAGCACAACATGCAGTAGTTGCTAGCGGTGGAGATGGAATGGGTGCAGGTGGCAGCTTTACTTTTAGCGTGGGTCAAGTTTTTTATACTACAGCTACACATGCTACAGGTTCTGCCAGTGCAGGTGTTCAACAAGCCTACGAAGTTTACCTATTAAAAACCAACGAAATTCCAATGCCTGAGGTTTGGGTGAATGTTTTTCCAAACCCTACCAGTAATTTTATTAATATTGAATCCATAGAAAATATGGCGGGCAAGCTTAGCTTTACCCTAATAGACATGCAAGGCAAGGAGCTGTTAAGCGCCGAACCAATTGGAAAAAGTATTCAAATACAAATGGAGGCTTATGCCGCAGGCACCTATATGCTTAACCTAAGGCATCAAAATGGCGCTATAAAAAGCTACAAAATTGTAAAAAGATAGGCTGTTAATCTTTAAAATTACTGCTTTTGGCGCCAACTAGCCCTATGGTAGTTTCCTTATAATCTGCACTTTAAGTTATTTTTCTTGGTATATTTGTCGGCATGCTTTTATTTCGAACCCCATTATTGAATTGAAATGAGTTGGTATAAACGTGTAAAAGAAGGAATTACTACCCTTACTTCTGAAAAGAAATCGGTGCCTGATGGTTTGTGGCACAAGTGTAGTAGGTGTAAAAAAACCTTCTTGAATGAAGACCTACAAAAGAATTGCTATGTGTGCCCTAATTGCAATTACCATGATAAGGTAGGATCCGACGAATATTTTGAAATTTTATTTGGGGATCAATTTGAAGAATTGTTTGCGGGTATTATGCCAAGCGATCCACTTCAATTTAAAGATACCAAAGAATACGCCAAACGTTTAAAAGAATCGCAAGAGAAGAGTGGTATGACAGATGCCATGCGTGTTGCAGTTGGCGAGATTGCTCCTGAAATGAAATTGGTGGTAGCTTGTATGGATTTTGGTTTTATTGGTGGAAGTATGGGTAGTGTGGTTGGAGAAAAAATATCGCGCGCTATTGATTATGCCAGAGAGAACAGAATTCCATTAATGATTATCTCAAAATCGGGTGGTGCGCGTATGATGGAAGCAGCATTTTCATTGATGCAAATGGCTAAAACCTCAGCAAAATTAGCCCTTTTGGGTCAGGCCGGCGTGCCTTATATTTCTTTATTAACCGATCCAACTACAGGTGGTGTTACCGCAAGTTTTGCCATGTTGGGCGATGTAAATATTGCCGAACCAGAAGCATTGATTGGCTTTGCTGGCCCGCGTGTAATTAGAGAAACCATTGGTAAAGATTTACCAAAAGGATTCCAAAGTTCTGAGTTTGTTTTGGAGCATGGCTTCCTAGATTTTATTGTAAATAGAAATGATTTAAAAGCCAAATTGAGCGATTTACTTCATCTCATGACCAATAAACCAATCGTAAAAAATTAGTAATCTAAAATAGATTTTCAAAAAGCTGTTTTGAACCATTTTCAAAACAGCTTTTTTTGTGTCGGTCATTTTCCTAAATTGCGTTGGATTGGAACAACAAACTACATCTAAAGAAAAAATCCTAAAAAAAGTTAGGCAGGCTTTAAATTATAAGTCGAAGAGCAGCTTTCAGAACATAGATCTGGAAAGCCCAATATTTGTGCGCCCGGAGGGCGAGACCCTCTCCGAAATGTTTGTCAAAAAATTTGTAGATGTATCTGGTCAGTTTGTGTATTGCGATAACCAATTTGATTGCATAGACAAATTATTGGATTTGATAGAGCAGCGTAAATGGAAATATATTTTTAGTTGGGAAGACCAAATTCAAAATATTCTCGACGATTCGGGCATTACCTATTACGATAAAAAAGAGCATTTAGATAAAATTCAAGCTTCTATTACAGGTTGCGAAGCGCTTTTGGCAAGCACTGGAAGTATTTTGGTAAGCAGCTCTCAAAATGCCAGAGCAATGAGTATTTGGCCACCCGTGCATATAGTTATTGCCAGGCGTTCACAAATTGTATTAGACATGAAAGAATCTTTTCAAATCATGCGCAACCGCTATGGCAGAAACATGCCTTCCATGCTTAGTTTTGTTACTGGTCCGAGCCGAACCGCCGATTTGCCTGCTACCGAAATTTCTGAAATACCAGAAACCATTATTGGCGCGCATGGTCCAATGGAATTGATCTTATTTTTAATAGACGACCGTAAACAAGATTGATCATTTAAGCTTTGAAAAAAATCTATTTTGCTTCCGATTTTCATTTGGGCATTCCAGATGCCGCTAGCAGTTTTGCACGTGAAAAACGATTGCTAAAATGGTTGGATCAAATACAGCCAGATTGTGCCGAATTATTTATTCTCGGAGATATTTTTGATTTTTGGTTCGAATACAAATTGGTAGTGCCAAAAGGCTTTGTGCGTTTGCAAGCAAAATTTGCCAGCTTTACAGACGCTGGCATTCCCGTACATTTCTTTCATGGCAACCACGACCTGTGGCAGTTTGGTTATTTTGAAAAAGAATTAGGGGTGCAAGTGCATGCCAAACCTATAATTAGGCAATTGGGTTCGACCCAATTTTATATTGGCCATGGCGATGGATTAGGTCCCGGACAAACCAGGTTTAAATTGATTTTAGGCATATACCGCAATCCATTTTTTCAAAAGTTATTTGCCTTCTTTCACCCAAGTATTGGTATGGGTTTGGCCAATTGGCTCAGCCATAGAAGTAAGTTAAAAACCTTTGATGGCAACTTCACTTTTTACGATGAAGGCGAGCACCTCATTCAACATTGCAGAACTTTAATTAAGGATGGCGATACTTCTTCCTATTATGTTTTTGGTCACCGCCATTTACCCATGGTATATGATTTAAATGCCAATCAAAAATACGTGAACCTGGGCGATTGGATTGGCTTTAATACCTATGCTGTTTTTGATGGAATAGATTTGAAATTAGAAAAATTTGAAAGCGAATAAGCACTTTGGTTTTTCTTTTATTGCGCATAGCCTAAAAATATGCTTGGGCTTTCTTTTGTTTATTTCATTCACTAGCTTTCAGCCTTCTTGGAAACTTATTGCGCATATAGCTATGCAAGCAAAGGCCATACAAACCGACCCAATGGGTAATTTGTATGTAATTAGCAATACCAATCAATTGTACAAATATGATTTGAATGGCAAATTAACTGGTACCTTAAATTATGCTTATTTGGGGAATATCAATTATGTAGATGCGGGCAATCCAATGGAACTTTATCTTTTTTATAAGGAGATGAATGCTTTGGTGTTTTTAGATAATAATTTGGCCTTTAGGGGTAAGCTTAATTTAAGTGATATTGGCATTGTACAGGCAACAGCTTTGGCCAGAAGTTATTCCAATGGTTTTTGGGTATTTGATTTGGGCGATTTACAATTAAAGAAATACAACAAAGACGGCTCCTTGAGCACTGCAAGCGGCAATATTTTGCAGTTTAGCAAAAGTGAAAACTTTACGCCTAATTTAATTATTGATAACGGTTCGCGAGTTTTTGTAAACGACAGTGCAGAGGGTGTTTTGGTGTTTGATGTGTTTGCTAATTATATTAAAACCATACCCATTAAAGGACAAAGTGCAGTGAAATTTTTAGGCAATGAAATGTATTATGCCGAAAAAAATACATTGCTGAGCTACCGCTTAAACACCATGGAAAAAGATACCATGCCCTTACCTGTAGGAGATTTTAAGGGTTTTAGCATAGAAAAGGAACGACTTTATCTTTTAAATGCTGAAGGAATCAATATTTACAGCTATTTGGGGCAATAGAAACTTAAGTATTATTGGAATTTCTTTCCGATGCCCTATCTTTGCGCCCTCTCAAAAAGAACATGTTAGATAAACTCGAAGCCATTTACCAACGCTTTAAACAAGTGGAAGAACAATTAAGTCAGCCTGATGTATTGGCTGATATGAAACGTTTTACCCAAATGAACCGCGAATACAAAGGTTTACAAGCCATTGTAGACAAGTATTTTGAATACAAGAACTTGGTTGGAAATATTCAAAACGCAAGGGAAATGCTGAAGACGGAAAAAGACGATGAAATGCGTTCTATGGCAAAAATGGAGCTCGATGAATTGGATCCAAAAGTTGCGCCATTGGAGGAAGAAGTGAGAATTCTATTAATTCCAAAAGACCCTGAAGATGCTAAGAATGCCTTATTGGAAATTCGTGGTGGAACAGGTGGCGATGAGGCAAGTATTTTTGCTGGTGATTTATACAGGATGTACATGTATTTCTGCGAAAAGCGTGGTTGGAAAACAGAAATAGTAGACTTTACAGATGGTACTGCCGGAGGTTATAAGGAAATTATTATTGAGGTAAATGGGGAAGATGTATACGGCATCTTAAAATACGAAAGTGGTGTTCACCGCGTGCAACGTGTGCCAGAAACAGAAACCCAAGGTAGGGTGCATACTTCTGCTGCAACAGTAGTGGTATTGCCAGAAGCCGAAGAGGTAGATGTGTATTTAAATCCAGCTGATATTGATATGCAAACAGCCCGTTCGGGTGGTGCGGGCGGACAGAATGTAAACAAGGTAGAAAGTAAGGTAATGTTAACACATAGGCCTAGTGGAATTGTAGTTGTTTGTCAGGTAGAGCGTACGCAAAATGGTAACCGCGAGCGCGCTATGCAAATGTTGCGTTCTAAGTTATATGAAATAGAATTAAGAAAACACAACGAAGGTATTGCCAGCAGAAGAAAAACCATGGTTGCTACTGGAGATAGATCTGCAAAAATACGCACTTACAATTACCCGCAAAGCAGGGTTACCGATCATAGAATTGGGTATACAGCTTATAACTTGCCTGAGGTAATGAATGGCAATATTCAAACCTTTATAGATCAATTACAGGTGGCAGAAAATGCCGAGAAAATGAAAGAAGGCGGAAACTAATTTTCCCTTATTCTAAGCGGTGTTGCATAATATTTTGCACTTCGCTGTAAAGTTGCATTGGGTTAAATTTACGCCAATTAAAGGTATCTAATTCGCCACCAAAATTAAGGTAATAATCGAGGTTGGCTTTTCTAAATTCTTCCAAAACATGTTCCTGGAAATTAATGGCGGCAATCCAACCATCTTCCACATCTTGGAACCACTCTTCGTAGTAGCTGTCGTCGCTGCTGTGGTAGTTAAGCACGTTTTCGCCAATTAAGATAAACTTATCAATGCCATTTAGGTTGAGTGGCTCAATTACTTCACGTTTTAAGAACATGATATCGTTGTGAATGGCATCGTTCCATTCGCCAATAAATTCTAATACGGCAAAGCCTTTGAGGTAATCTGCAAAAATAATTTTAACGTAAAGTGTGGGCGAACCAAACTCATCCCATTGCGGGTGTATGAGGTAGTTGTATACTTGGTTGGTAAATTCAAATTCGCTGTATTCGCGCTCATAAAAGGGAGAGGACGGATCTTCCTCACTTTGGTAAATATCTCTCCATCTAAAAAACGGCTCCAATTCTTGCATGACCAAATTTTTATAAAAAAACTGAAATTACCAATTAATACAGAATAAAAGGGGGAAGACCGCTGTCAATCAAGGCCAAAAAGCGCATTAAAAAGAATTAAAAATGACCTTTTAATTTAAAAATAGTAATGTAAATTGCTCGCATGAAAAGTTTTGCATTGCCTCCTTTGAAGCATTTAAAAACGGATATACCAGCAGCCTTGTCTTTGGTAATTATTGCCATTCCTTTGTGTTTAGGAATTGCACATGCCTCTGGTGCACCTATGATGGCGGGTTTAATTGCTGGCGTAATAGGCGGATTGGTAGTTGGTTTTTTTAGTGAATCCAATTTAAGTGTAAGTGGCCCAGCGGCAGGTTTAACTTCCATTTGTATGGTTTCCATTGCAGAACTTGGATCGTACCAAGGGCTGGTAACTGCAGTTTTTATTGCAGGTTTAATTCAACTCATCTTGGGTTTATTGCGCATGGGATTTTTCTCTAATTATATTCCAACAGCGGTTATAAAAGGCATGCTTTCTGCTATTGGATTGATGTTAATTTTAAAACAATTTCCTCACCTGGTTGGCTATGATGCAGAGGAAATTGGCGCAGAAGATTTTAGCATTGGAAAAGAGGATGTTTTAGAGAATGTAGTGGAGGTAGTGCCTAGTAACGACAATACCCTGAGCCATTTATTGGATACCTTTCAATACCTAAATTATTCGGTACTCATTATTGGTTTATTGAGTTTGGGCGTATTGGTGTTTTGGGATTATAAATTTGCAAAGCAATTTAAATTAATACCTGGTTCTTTGGTAGCCGTTTTGGTGGGCACTTTGGTAGCGTTTATTATACATAGCTTCATTGATCCAAACTATATTTCGCCAGAGCATTATGTGAGTTTGCCTTCTAATTTTTTAAAGGATGCATCGGCACATTTTACCTTCCCTCATTTTGCATTTCTTTACCAAGGAAATTTTTGGAAAATTGTTTTTACGCTTGCTATTGTGGCATCTTTAGAAAGTTTGCTTTCTATTGAGGCAATTGAAAAACTGGATCCACACAAACAACGTGTAAATGGAAATAAGGAATTGGTGGCCCAAGGTATAGGAAATATGCTAAGCGCAAGCATTGGCGGTTTGCCTGTAACCTCCGTAATTGTGCGTGGTTCGGTAAATATTGCCGCCGGCGCGCAAAGTAAATGGTCGGCTATGTTGCATGGCGCGTTTATCTTAATTGCCATCTTATTTTTAGTTCCCATCATTAACCAAATACCATTGGCAGCATTGGCAGCAGTTTTATGTTATACCGGTTTTAAACTTATACATCCCGAAACTTTCAAAGAACAATTTAGGCGTGGTTGGTATCAATTTATACCCTTTGTAGTAACCATTATTGCCATTGTATTTAGTGATTTATTAATTGGGGTAATTATAGGATTGGTAATTTCCTCTTTCTTTATTGTGCGTGAAAATTACCAAGCACCTGTTATGCAGGTGGATGATATGGGTTTGCGCATGCGCATTAAATTAGGGAACAATGTAAGCTTCCTGCACAAATACCAGCTTGTAAAGGCCCTGGAAGGCATTAGGCCCAATGTGGTTGTAGAAATAGATGGCTCTAAAACAGAATTTATAGACCCAGATATTATTGATGTATTAAAGGATTTTAAAACAAATTGTAAGGATAAAAATATTGAATTAATTATAGGAGGAATTAAAGGCATGGATACCAAAAAAGAAGTGAACGAACAGATTGAAAAATCATATAAAAAGTTATTTGAAAACAACCGCAATTGGGTGGAGAAAAGAATAAAGGCCGACCCTGACTATTTTCAAAAATTAACCAATGGGCAAAAGCCAGAGTACCTCTTTATTGGTTGCAGTGATAGCCGTGTGCCTGCCAATGAAATTACGGGCACAGATCCAGGTGAAATGTTTGTGCATAGGAATATTGCCAATATGGTGGTAAATACAGACATCAATATGTTATCTGTATTACAATATTCGGTAGAGGTATTAAATGTAAAGCATGTTATAGTTTGTGGTCATTATGGCTGCGGAGGTGTTAAAGCAGCATTGGGTGAAAATCCGCTTGGTTTAATAGACAAATGGTTAAGAAATATCAAAGATGTTTACCGTTTGCACCAACACGAATTAGATGCCATTACCAACGAAGAAGACAAGCACCGCAAAATGGTGGAATTGAATGTGCGCGAGCAAGTATTCAATTTAATGAAAACCTCCTATGTGCAGAAAAACCGCGAGTTATATGGCTTTCCGCAAGTGCATGGTTGGGTTTATGATATTGCAGAAGGCTACATCAAAGACCTTGAAGTTGATGTAGATAAAGATTTGGTTGATCATCCGGTTTATAGGTTGAAATAGGGGCCTCTGTGGTTCGGCAGGCTCACCATGACGTCCCGGCAGGCTCACCATGACGTCCGTCCCGGCAGGCTCACCATGACGTTTCGGCGGGTTCACTTTGGGGGGTCAAATCTCATTTCCTGTAAATATTTTTTAATGGCATTGCATTATTGCTTTTGTTTATTCATATTTGATTCGTGCAAATAGCTATTACAAACCAGGTGAAAATTACAGTAGAAACGTCTTACCAAGATGACAAGCGTGCTGCGGGTGATGTAAAGTTTATGTTTGCCTATCGCATTACCATTGAGAACCAAGGCGAGCATACCATTCAATTGATGCGCAGGCATTGGCATATCATAGATTTAATTGATGGCGAAAATGAGGTAGAAGGTGAAGGCGTTGTAGGTATACAACCTATCCTAGAGCCAGGCGAAAGACACCAGTATGTTTCGGGTTGTTTGTTGCGTTCTCCTATTGGAAAAATGTATGGTACTTACCAAATGGAACGTCAGTTTGATGGCGAGAAGTTTATGGTAGAAATTCCAGAATTTGTGTTAGCTGTTCCTTTTTTGAACAACTAATTTTTGCAATTACATCCCTTGTAAATTATTTCTTCGCCTTTGGCATTTAAGCCTCTTACTTTTTGGTGCTTTTCATTGTATTCTATGCGCCACATTAAATTTCCATTCCGCCATTTTTCTTTGTAAAAAATCCAGCCGGCCGGGTTGTAATAAAACCAAATACCTACTTTTTTAGATTGCAAGTAAGCACCGCTCATTTTCAATTTTCCGTTGGGAAATGTTTCCTTTACTTTTTCTTTGCTTTGGGCATTGATATTTGAAAATGAAAAAAACAGCAAAAACAAGCTAATCAATAGCTTATAAGAAAAAAACTGCTTTGTTTTGGCTTTTAAAAAATGCATAAAAGGGTATACAAGCATAGGTACAAAGGAGCAATAATCCAAGCAATCCCGCGGCAGGTTTCGGTTCGAACCGAATGCATGCTTGAATTTTTTTTAATATTGGCTTAACAAGGCGTTCACATTATTGAAAAGTTTTCTTAATTTGCGCACTCAGCTAACAGAAAATACAGTGATTGCGCATATTCAAGGAAAGGTTACCCATCGTTCGCCCACTTATGTGGTAATAGATTGTGGCGGTGTTGGTTATTGCCTTCAAATTTCATTAAATACCTATGGAAAAATAGGTGACAGCGAAGCGCTTAAACTGCTTACCTACCTGTCTATTAAGGAAGATAGCCATACACTATACGGTTTTGCGGAGGAAGAGGAACGTCAGTTGTTTATGCAATTGATTTCTGTAAGTGGGGTTGGAACCAATACTGCCCGCATGATTTTATCGAGCTTAAAGCCGGCAGAAATTAAATTGGCCATTGTAAATGGCAATTGGAATTTACTCAAAACCATTAAAGGCATTGGTCCTAAAACGGCCCAACGTTTGGTTATTGATTTACAAGATAAATTGAAAAAAGTAGAGTCGCCAGATATGTTGCAAGCGGCTCAATTTAGCTCTCCTGCTTACGAGGAGGCCCTATCGGCTTTGGTTATGTTAGGATTTGGAAAGGTAGAGGCGGAAAAAGCTTTGAATAAAATTAAACAACAAAATCCTGAAAGCAGCGTTGAACAGCTGGTTAAACTCACCCTTAAATCTCTTTGATGGATAAACTTCTACATTGTACCGTAGCTCAAAACTAACATACTTGCGTTTTATACTCCCAATCACCTTTGTGTTAACACTGGTATGGGATGCAACACCCCGTTCTGAAATTAAAAGAGCGCGGGACTTTTCGCTTGCACCCCCTGATAGCAGCGAGAAAACAAAACTTAAATACCCCATTCGCGATAAAAAGGCATATGAAACGCAAGGCAAAAAACATCCTTTGGATTTATCTGAGCCTGCCATTATCAAAGAAAAATATACGCTCGACCAAGAGCAGTTGAAATACAATAAGACTTCAAAAATTGGTAGCCTCGATTATAAATTACCAGCTGCTACTTCTGTTGCAGAGCAATTAAAGGCAAATGGGGCGCAGAGCAATAAAGATTATTTCCGTCAAAGGGCCCAAGCACAGAATTTTACCAAGGGAAGCGGACTGTTACCTCAGTTAAATATTGGCAATAAGGTAGTAGATAAAATTTTTGGTAACGGTATTATTGATATTCGTCCAAGAGGAACGGCCGAGGTAATTTTTGCCGGTAATTTTAATACCGTGCGCAATCCAGCATTTAGCTTGAGGCAACAGAAAACTGGGCAATTTGATTTCAAGCAAAAAATTCAATTAAACGTTACCGGACAAGTAGGTGATAAGCTCAAGGTAAACATGAATTATGATACCGAAGCCACCTTTGAGTTTGAGAACCAAATGAAATTGGATTTTGGTGGTAAAGACGATGATATTATCAAGAAAATTGAATTGGGAAATGTGAGCTTACCGCTCAACTCTAGCCTTATTCAAGGTAGTTCGAGTTTGTTTGGCGTAAAAACCACCATGCAGTTTGGTAAGTTAACGGTAACTGGGGTGGTGAGTCAGCAAAGAGGAAAAACACAAGAAACTGAATTGGCAGGCGGAACCACCACTACCAAATTTGATATTCAATGTGATGCCTACGATATGAACCGCCATTATTTCTTGGCGCATTATTTTAGAGACAATTATGAGCTTTGGTTAAAGAATTTACCTTTTATTGGATCGCCAGTAGTTATTACACGTGTAGAAGCTTGGGTAACCAATAGAAGTGGTTCATTTGAGCAATCGCGTGATGTAATTGGATTTGCAGATATGGGTGAAGGAAAGCACCGCGATAATAAATTTTGGACCGTAAATGGTGGTCCTGATTTAGGAAGTGGCGTTAATAATTTATACGACCCAAGCAATTACCAAACCTATTTGAATGGCTACGGAAACCCTGCATTGGCAGCTAAGTTCAGGGCCAGCTACGAAATTGAAAACCAATTGAGCGCAGATTTAGCCACCACAGGCTTGCGTCCAATATCGCAATACCAAGCCATTAATTTTGCACGCCAATTAGGTCCTAACGAATTTAATTTTAATGCACGCTTGGGTTATATTTCACTTAACCAAGCACTCAACAACGATGATGTATTGTGCGTTGCTTACGAAGGAACCATTAATGGTATTCCGTTTAAAGTGGGTGATTTTAGCATGGACATTCCGCGCAATGTAGACAAGCCAGAAGTATTGTTTTTAAAGATGTTGAAAGGCCCAAGCTTAAGGCCAGACCTGCCTATTTGGGACTTGATGATGAAGAATGTGTATTCATTGGGTTCGTTTCAAGTGCAACCCAAAGACTTTAAATTAAATTTGGTTTATGCAGATGACCCGAGTGGTAGCGACTTGAGTTATTTGCCAGTTAAGAACGAGCCCTATTTAAGTAATTTACCATTGCTCAATGTATTCAATGTAGATAAAATGAATACCATGCAAGAGCCTGTTTCTGATGGTTTGTTTGACTTTGTGGAAGGGGTTACGGTAAACTCGCAAACGGGCAGGGTGTTTTTGCCAACGGTAGAACCTTTTGGAAAATATTTACAAGCAAAATTTGTGAACGATCCAAACTTGGCATCCTACTATTGCTTCTTTGCTTTATATGATTCTACGCGTTTTTCTGCGATGCAACAACCCCAATACAACAAGTTCTTTTTACGTGGTTCATACCAAGGTTCGAGTACCAATGAAATTTCATTGGGATCAACAAATGTGCCAAGAGGTTCTGTGCGCGTAACCTCAAATGGGGCGCCACTTACAGAGAACTCAGATTATATAGTAGATTACAATTTAGGCAGGGTAAAAATTGTAAATACAGCCTTGTTAAATTCTGGAGCTGTAATTAAAGTTTCTTCCGAAAGTAACAACCTATTTCAAATTCAACAAAAGAGTTTAATGGGTGCTCGCTTCGATTATAAATACAGTCCTAATTTAGTTTTAGGTTCTACTTTTATGTATTTAAATGAACGCCCACTTACCCCAAAAGTAAATATTGGTGAGGAGCCAATTTCAAATATGATTGTGGGTGTTGATGGATCCTATACCACCCAATCGCGTTTCCTTACCAAATTGGTAGATAAATTGCCATTTATTGAAACAAAAGAAATTTCAAACATTACCATTTCTGGTGAATATGCGCGCTTAATTCCAGGAGTACAAAGTTCGCTAAGTCAGAAGGGAACCGCCTACTTAGACGATTTTGAAGGCGCAGAAACACCTTTTGATTTGCGCATGGGAAATACTTGGGCATTGGCAAGCACACCGCAAGGGCAGCCCGATAATTTTCCAGAAGGAAATTCATTGAACAAGTTAGAATACGGGTTTAAACGCGCCAATCTTTCTTGGTATACCATTGCCACTACTTTTTATAGAAATGATGCCTTTACACCTTTGCATTTAAAGAATGATCCCGCCTCTTTATCTATTCATGCTACGCGTGAAGTTTTGCAACAAGATGTTTTTAAGAACAAACAAATTCAACAAGGATTGCCAACTACTTTGCCAACTTTTGACTTATCGTTTCATCCCAGTGAAAAAGGTCCTTATAATTTTAATGTAAACGATTTAAACGAAGATGGCACGCTTCGCAACCCGCGCAGCAATTGGGGTGGCGTAATGCGTAAGATAGATCAAAATGATTTTGAGCAAGCCAATATAGATTATATTGAAATGTGGGTGATGGATCCATTTGCAGATAAACCTGCCAGTGTTGACCGTGGTTATTTATATATCAATTTAGGAAATATATCGGAAGATTTATTGCGCGATAACCGCCGTTCTGCAGAGAATGGTATGCCTAAAAATAATACGCCAGAACAAATTTCACAAATAGATACCACGGCATGGGGAAGGGTACCAAGAGCACCCGTAATTAATTATGCTTTTGATGCAGATCCCAATGTGCGCAAGAACCAAGATATTGGAATGGACGGACTTTCAGACGAGGGGGAGCGTACTTATTTTAATGATGTTTATGTGCAAAAAGTATTGGCAAAATATGGCCCAACTTCTACTGCTTATATTACCGCCAATGATGATCCATCTAATGATAATTACCATTATTATTTAGGAACCGATTACGATAACAAGAAGGTTGGTTTGTTAGACAGGTATAAAAAATATAACCGCCACCAAGGCAACTCACCAACGGTAGATCAAAGTCCGGAAGCATATCCAACCGCAGCCACCAACGTGCCCGATAACGAAGATTTGAACCGCGATTATACCGTAAATGGGGTAGAAGAATATTTCCAATATAAAATTGAAGTAGCGCGTGATGCCTTTATTATTGGTAGAAATTTTGTTACAGATACCTTAACCACCAATGCCAAATTTATTAATGGCGATTATGCGGCAGAAAAGTGGTACCAATTAAAAATACCAGTGCGCGAATATGAGCGCAAGGTGGGTGAGATCAACGATTTTAAATCGATTCGTTTTATACGCATGTATATGCGCGGTTTTGCCGAACCAACCATTATGCGTTTTGCAACTTTGCAATTGGTTCGAGCCGATTGGAGAAAATATTTAAACAACTTAGAAGCGGGTGGCGAACACAAGCCAATTGACCCAACAGACAATACACAATTTGTGGTTTCGACCGTAAATATTGAGAAGAACGGAAGACGCCAACCTATTAAATACATTATGCCTCCGGGCATTCAGCGAGAGATAGATTTTAGCTCACCTACCAGCATTCAACAGAACGAACAATCTATTAGTTTACTTACTTGCAATTTAAAAGATGGCGATGCCCGTGGGGTGTTTAAAAACTCAAATGTTGATTTACGCCAGTATGGTAAGTTAAGGTTGTTTGTACATGCCGAAGGAGAGAATTTAAAGAACGATGAGCTTACCGCATTTTTCCGTTTTGGTACAGATTTAACCAATAACTATTACGAGTTTGAAATTCCTTTGCAGGTTACACCATCTGGTGCCAGCGATGCCAATATTATTTGGCCAAGTGCCAATGAAATGACCATTTTGTTGGAGGAAATGATTAATACCAAAATTGCCCGAACCAATGCAGGATTTGCATTTACCGCACCTTATAGCAGGCAAGTTGGAAATGCTACTTATACGGTGGTGGGTATGCCAGATTTTAGTCAGCTCAAGGTAATGATGATGGGGGTAAAAAATCCAAAACGCCGACCGGGAAGTTCTACCGATGACGGTTTGCCAAAATGTGCGGAAATTTGGTTCAATGAGTTGCGCATGACAGATTTTAATACCCGTGGTGGAGATGCTGCTACCGGTAGGGTTTTGGCTAAGTTGGCAGATTTTGGAAGCGTACAATTAAGTGGTTCCTACAAGAGTGTAGGTTGGGGTGGTATAGATAAAAAATTGGTTGAACGTAATATGGCCGATAATTATATTTACGATTTACAAACCAATTTTGAATTGGGAAAATTCTTCCCTAAAACTTCCGGAATTTCATTGCCATTTTTCTTCTCTTATGGCAATACTTTGGTAAGGCCTTTTTATAATCCCTTGAATCCAGATACCAAGTTGCAGAAGGAAATTACGGAGACCACCAATCCAGAACGCAGTGATCAAATTAGCCGAGCAGCAGATGATTTAACCACACGAAAGAGCTTTAATTTTACCAATGTAAGAAAGAACAGGGTAGGAGCCAAAACGGCCTATCCATGGGATATTGAGAACTTTTCGTTTACCTATTCTTACAATGAAATTTTTAGAAGAAACCAAACCTTAGAATATAACCTCACGCAAAATTATAAGGGCATGGTTTCCTATAATTATAATTTTGTGAACAAACCTTTTGAACCTTTTAAGTCTATTAAAAATAAGAACCTAGAAATTATAAAGGACTTTAATTTTAATTACATGCCAGCCAGTTGGGGTGTGCGCGCAGAGGCAGATAGAAGGTATGGTGAATTGCTAAACAGAAACAACGATAGCCGGGAAACAGTTTTACCTGTTTTATATGATAAGATGTTTACCATGCGCAGGTATTATGAAATGCGTTATGATATTACCAAAAACATTAAACTAGATTACAATGCTACCAATGATTCGAGGGTAGATGAGCCAATAGGAAAAATAAGTATTGCCACGCCAGAGAAACAAGATTCTATTCGCAAGAATTTTTGGAATGGAGGGCGTACCACAAAGTTTGACCAAACCACCAGGCTCAATGTAAATATACCGGTAAACAAATTGCCGTATATGCAATGGGTAAGTCAGTTGAGTTACAATTACACAGCAAATTTTCAATGGTTGCAAGCGCCGCCAGCAGCAGATAGTTTAGGAAATACCATTCAAAATTCGCAACAGCAACAGTGGAATTTAAATTTAAATTTTGTACAGTTCTACAATAAGTTTGGCATATATAGAAAGATTACCAATCCTAAGCAGGCTGCGCAATCAAAGGCCAAAGCTAAAAACCAGGAAGTGGCAACAGAAGGCGGTAAAGATGCCAAAGCAAAAGCGGCTAAAGAAGACAATTCGCGCGACCATTATCCTTTCTGGGTGGTGGCACCTGTTAAGTTGTTGACCATGGTAAAAAATGCGGGTGGAAGTTATAGCACCACTACTGGAACGGCTGTGCCAGGCTTTTATCCGAGGCCTCAGTTTTTTGGTCAGAATTTTAACAATGGCGGACCAGGTTTTGATTTTATTTTTGGTATGCAGGACCCTAATTTTAGGTATAAGGCAGCCGAAAATGGTTGGATCAGTAAGGACCCAAGAATTGTGAGTCCTTACATACAAAACTACCAAGAGGCCATTACTGCGCGTGCTTTAATAGAACCTATTGAAGATTTTAGAATAGAAATAAACGCATCAAAAAATTACTCGCGAAATTTAACCGCTTATTTTAGGTACGATCCGGATAGCAATAATGGCATGTACAGAGATTTTGGTAAGCCTGTGGAAATGGGCAGTTACAGCATTAGTTACAGCGTAATAAGAACGGCATTTTCTAAAGAAGACAA
>CANFHJ010000027.1 GCA_947446605.1 Bacteroidota bacterium
ACCAAAAATGTGCAAGGCATGTTTCATGCAAATAGGATGAAGTGGCTTGAATTGAGTATAATTTATAAAGTTAATGAGGCTGAGGCAAGAAAAGAAGTGTCATTTTTTGCATCCCCAAATTTTGAATTTAGAACAAGGGGACAAGCTTTTACTATTTTAAAATCAACCCAAACATTTAACCAAGATGTGGTTTCGTCCTTGTTTCAGGCAATGTTGTCTACAAACGGCAGACTGGCTGGCCCTGCTGCTGATTTGGCTAATTATTTTGCTACAAGCATAGAAAACAAAATGGCTCTGCGCAATTACTATCAAAATCAGAACTATTCTGATCAAGAGCGGGAAATATTGAGTAAAAATATATTTTTGTTGAAGAACTAAAGAAAACCGAATGAAAAAAATTTATACCCTGGCTCTTGTAATGTTGTCATTTTTGACATCAAAAGCCCAAATTAACACCTACTCTACGTCAAGCGGAGAGATTATTTTTTCCTTTGCAGATTATAAAATAAAAGGGGAGCAAATGAACACCCCGGTTCGTTTTACTTGTTTCTTCCACCTGGGAAGTTTCCAACATTTTGATTTTAATGACAAGGTAGGGATTTATACGGGAGCAGCCATCAGAAATGTTGGTTTTATCTCAACTAAAGGAGATTCATTGATTAAAAGAAGAAACTACTATATTGGTGTTCCCCTAGCAATAAAAATTGGAAATTTGGATGAGGATACATATCTGTATGCAGGTGTAGAAGGAGAATTAGCCATCAATTACAAAGAAAAGATATTTGTTAATGAAGATAAGGTTCACAAGTTTAATGTATGGTTTAGTAACCGAACCAATGCCTTTATGCCAAGTGTATTTATGGGTGTAAACCTAAAAGGTGGATTTAACATGAAATTTAAATATTATTTGTCCGATTTTTACAACAAGAATTTTGTTGCCAGTGGCGAAAAGATCTATGCAAATACTACAAGTCAAATGTTCTATTTCTCTGTTGCAATGAATATTCGCAATTCTTCGTATTCTAGATCTAGATCAACTAAAACCTATAACCAAGGCTTATAGGCCAATTAGCGCAAATACTTCAAATAAATAAAGCATCATTTGGCGCTTTTTTTATTTTGGCTTTGTTTTTTATTAAATTCCAATACTTTTGCAGTGCATTAAGAATTCTTTCAACGAGTTGTGAAAGGATGCCAACCGGGAAGAACACCACGGTGGTAAAACAATGCGGACTTTCTTGTCAAATATAGTTCGTCAATATCTGCGAAGAGTCCTCAAAGTTTGCTTAAAAGTAAATTGAAAATATTTTAACAAAAGAAACATAAAACATGGCTTATTTATTCACGTCAGAGTCTGTAAGTGAAGGACACCCAGACAAAGTTGCCGATCAAATATCGGATGCATTAATTGATAATTTTTTGGCTTTTGATCCAGAATCAAAAGTTGCTTGCGAAACCTTAGTTACTACCGGACAAGTTGTTTTGGCTGGAGAAGTAAAATCTAAATCTTATTTAGATGTACAAGAAATTGCGCGTGGCGTTATTCGTAAAATTGGTTATACCAAAAGCGAATATATGTTTGAAGCAAATTCTTGCGGTATTTTATCTGCTATTCATGAGCAATCTTCAGATATCAACCAAGGTGTTGATCGTAAGAAAAAACAAGATCAAGGTGCTGGCGACCAAGGAATGATGTTTGGTTACGCAACCAACGAAACTGCAGATTACATGCCATTGGCGCTTGATTTGGCCCATAAAATTCTTATTGAGTTAGCAGCGCTTCGCCGCGAAAACAAAGCCATCAAGTATTTGCGTCCAGATGCAAAAAGCCAGGTGACTTTAGAATATGATGATAACAACAATCCAGTTCGTATTGATGCAATTGTATTGTCTACTCAACATGATGATTTTGCAGCTGAGGCTAAAATGTTGGCTAAAATCAAAGAAGATATCATCAAAATTTTAATTCCACGTGTAAAAGCTAAATACAAAAAGTTTGCACATTTATTCAATGATAAAATCACTTACCATATTAACCCAACTGGTAAATTTGTAATTGGTGGTCCTCATGGTGATACAGGCCTAACTGGCCGTAAAATTATTGTTGATACTTATGGTGGTAAAGGAGCCCATGGTGGTGGTGCTTTCTCAGGTAAAGATCCTTCAAAAGTTGACCGTTCTGCAGCTTATGCAACACGTCACATTGCTAAAAACTTAGTAGCTGCTGATGTTTGTACCGAAGTTTTGGTGCAAGTTTCTTATGCTATTGGTGTAAAAGACCCTATGGGTATTTTCATTGATACATACGGAACGTCAAAAGTTAAAATGACAGATGGTGAAATTGCTAAACAAGTTTCTAAATTGTTTGACATGACTCCTTATGGCATTGAAACGCGTTTGAAATTACGTAATCCAATCTATAGCGAAACTGCTGCTTATGGCCATATGGGTCGTAAAAATGAAATAGTTACCAAAGAGTTTAAAGGACCAGATGGTAAAATGGCTAAATTTAAAGTTGAGCTATTTACTTGGGAGAAATTAGACATGGTAGATAAAGTTAAAAAAGCGTTTAAAATCAAATAAGTTTTGGTTCGAACCGAATAAAAAAAGCAGCTAAGTTAACTTAGCTGCTTTTTTGTTTTATAACTTGCGGTGCTTCTCAAAATTCTTCGCCTTTTAAATAGGTTGTTTTAAGGAGCGGGCAAACCCGGTAGCGTTCATCATGGGTATCTTGGTAAATAGCCTCCAGTGTTTCGTATACATGCTTGATGCCAATTTTATTAGCCCATTCAAAGGGGCCGAAAGGATAATTGGTGCCTAATTTCATGCTTGTGTCAATATCTGCTTTGCTAGCTGTTCCTTCTTGAAGCGTATAGCAAGCTTCATTAATAATCATAAATAAGATCCTTGGGGTTACCATACCAACACGGTCTTCAACTACTTTATAATCCCATTGCAATTCTTGCATTATTTCCTTTAGATAGGTGGCGTCTTCCTTCTTGTATATAGAAATTTCTGTTAGGTTTCTTTCAAGGAAACTAGGCAAGGCATTGATGCCATAGAGCTTGCATTCAATTTTTTGTTTACAATCAAAAACAGCCTTGGCCAGTTGCTGTTTTACAGCACATACAAAAACAGGGATATTTTTTAATCCAGCATAATAGTGTAATTGTTCAGTTTTTTCATCAAATTTGAGGTCAAATATTAAATCAAACTGATGTACATTAGCGCTAGTTAAATCGCTATCATCTATGCAGGTTAAATCACATGAAACAGCTTTCAACTTTTCTTGCAATTCTTTTATTCGGTTCATTGAACCTCTTACCAAAACTTTCATATTCGCAAACTCTTAACAATAACAAAGATAATAAGCCCGTACACATGGAAAAGAAAATTATTACAAGTAAAAATGCCCCTGAGCCAATTGGTCCTTACAGTCATGCCGTTTTAGTGAATGGCACCTTATACGTAAGTGGCCAAGTGCCAAAAAATCCACATACCGGTGAAATGGTAACTGGAGATATTAAAGCAGAAACAAAACAAGTGATGGAAAATTTAGCTGGCATATTAAAAGATGCAGGTATGGATTTTTCTAATGTGGTGAAGACTACCATTTTTTGCGTAGATTTAGGAGATTTTGCAGCTATCAATGAGGTTTATGGCAGTTATTTTTCTGGTAATTTCCCTGCTCGCGAAACTGTTCAAGTGGTAAAATTGCCCTTGAATTCAAATGTGGAAATAAGCGTTATTGCGGTTAAACCATAAGCATGAATAAATTTTTTTCAAAGGCACTTTCTGTAATTGCGCATCCTGTTTTTATAAACCTATTGTGTTTATATATTTTATTTGATTTTTTTCCGCAATTAAGTGCAGGATTGCCTTTGAAAGTTCAGTTGTTTTATGGTGGTTTTATTTTCGTTCTTTCTAGTTTGGTGCCAATAATTTTGGTTATGGCGTTGCTATTAACTGGGAAAATCGAATCTATTCATTTGACCCATAAACAGGAGCGAAATTTACCTTACTTTTTTACCCTTGTAATGTATGTTTTTATATTTTACAACTTCTATAAATCTACCTCCACTTCGCCATTTATTTTAAGTTATTTATTGGCATGTATGCTAATTTTGTTTTCGGTTTTTATTGTTAATTATTTTACAAAAATTAGTATTCATATGGCTACACTTGGCGCTGCTGCTGGATTAATGACAAGTGCAGGTTTCTTTGGATTTTTAGATGTTCGTTACTTGTTAATGTTTTTTTTTATTTTCAGCGGCATAGTTGCAACAGCGCGACTTAGTTTAAATGCACATTTTCCTAAGCAAATTTATTCGGGGTTTTGTTTGGGTTTTGTTTGCATGTTTTTATGTATGAATATGTCTTATTTATTTTTAATATTTTAATTTATGAGTTACGAAACTATTTTATTTGAGGTGAAGGATGGGGTTGCCAATCTCACATTAAATCGACCAGACGTTTTTAATGCCTTTAACGAGCAATTAAGCAATGACGTTAATGAGGCATTAAAGAAAACTTCCAGGGACAAAAGCATACGTGTTTTAGTAATTACTGGCGCTGGAAAAGCATTTTGTAGTGGCCAAGATTTGAAGGCAATTGCAGGGAGTCAAAACAGGAGTTTGAGTGAAAGCCTTTACAAGCGATATAATCCAATGATTAAAGCTATTAGAAGCCTAAATATACCTGTTATTTGCAAACTTAATGGTGTAGCTGCTGGTGCTGGTTGTTCCTTAGCGCTTGCATGTGATATGATTATTGCTTCTGAAAATGCCAGTTTAATAGAAGTTTTTGTAAATGTTGGTTTGGTTTTAGATTCAGGCTCATCTTATTTTTTACCGCGCTTGGTAGGTTCGGCCCGAGCCTTTGAGTTAGCAAGCTTGGGTTCAAAAGTGAGCGCTCAGCAAGCTGCCGATTGGGGAATGATTAATAAAGTGGTGAAGCCTGAAGAACTAGATGAAGCTGTGAATGCATTGGCACTGCAATATTCCTTAGCACCAACAAAGGCTATTGGGCTTATGAAAAAAATGTTGAATAAATCTTTTACAAGTGATTTAGATACCATGTTGGAATATGAGGCTTATTGTCAGGAAATTGCAGGTAGAAGCAATGATTATAAAGAAGGTGTTGCTGCTTTTAATGAAAAAAGAAAACCTGCTTTTAAAGGAAATTAGTAAAATACATTAATATTTTTTTGAAAATCAAATATTTAAAGCCTTTACTTTGTATTGTATTTCGTAAATTTATATATGGTTGAAATTGTCATGTTTTGCGGGATTCAGCACCAAAAATTCGTGTTCTATTTTTCGAAATGCATTGATTATTAGATAAAAATAATCGTTTTACTTGGGTTTTATAATTTTATTTTAATATATTGTATAAAATTTTAATTGTATGCTTTTATCAATTTCTAATTTTTGCCTAGCCGCTGCAGAGCCAAAATCTTGTTCTGCGTCAATTCAAATTGCCGAAAAATTGCAAGCTTATTACAGGTCTCGTGTAACAGTCTTTGCGCTTGGAGCAAGTAAAATTGGATTTCCTCCAAGTTTTGACTTTGAGCCAATTACAGACAGCAAGAATTTAGGGAAGCATTTTAAATCTTCAAAAAATGAATTAATGATTTTGCCTTTGCAAGAAGAAGGATCCCAATTAGGGGTAATTTCTATTGCACAAGCAAATAAATTAATTGACCACTTGGAACGCATGGTTTTAACGGTTCCAGGTAATAAAAGTGATTTTTTGATAAATAAAATATTAGTTCCCATCGATTCGTCATTTGAAACCCGCCAAAAATTACCTTATGCCATTGCCATGGCAAGAGCTTTTAATGCAAAAATTTGTTTAATTGGCGTATCAAGTGACAAGGGTAAGGATGCAGAATTTGCTGTAAAAAATTATCTTTCACAGGTTTCACGTCACCTAGATGATAAGGGCTTTAATCACCAATTAGAGATGCGTTTAGGAGGTAATCCTACCGACCAAGTTATTAGTTATGCAGCAGAAATTGGTGCTGGTATGATTGTAATTATGACTGAGCAAGAAACAAATTTTACGTCTTTGTTCTCAGGTAAATATTCGCAACAAATGGTTAAGAAAAGTCCTGTTCCCGTGTTGTCTATTCATCCCAAAGACCTTATTGTAAGTGATGCACGCTTGTAAAAAGGCAGGTAATATTTTTGCAATTCTTTCGTTGATTTTCTTATTCAAATTGAATTAGTTATTTTTACCATCGCTTAAGGGGAAAAACTTTGTCAATACTCTCGTGTTATAAGTTTTATTCCTATTGTGAACTTCGGTAATTTATTACCTCTTTATGCAAAAAATGAAAATCCACGCTGGTCCAAATCTAGATAAAATAAAATACCCTGCAGATTTGCGAAAATTTGAAGAGGATGATTTGGTAAAAATTTCAGAAGAACTTCGTCAATATATTATTGATACTGTTTCGGTTTATGGCGGCCATTTTGGCGCAAGCTTGGGTGTTGTAGAACTAACGGTTGCCTTACATTATGCCTTTAACACGCCTACAGACCAATTAATTTTTGATGTGGGGCATCAAGCTTATGGGCATAAAATTTTAACCGGCAGAAGAGATTTATTTCATACAAATAGACTGTATAAAGGTCTTTCAGGATTTCCTAAGAGAACCGAAAGTGAGTATGATGCTTTTGGCGTTGGTCACTCATCTACGTCAATTTCTGCAGCCTTGGGAATGGCAGTAGCTTCAAAACTAAAAGGTGAAAATGATAAACAGCATATTGCCGTAATTGGTGATGGCGCATTAACAGGTGGAATGGCCTTTGAGGGCTTAAATCATGCAGGTGTTGCCAATGCAAATATCATAGTTGTTTTAAATGACAATTGCATGAGTATTGATCCGAATGTGGGTGCATTAAAAGAATACTTAACAGATATAACAACTTCTCCTACCTACAATAAGTTTAAGGATGATATTTGGAAAACTTTGGATCGTTTAAGTAAAGTTGGGCAAGTTTCACAAGATATTTTATCCAAAGTTCATGATACCCTAAAAGGAGGTTTGTTACGTCATAGTAATTTATTTGAAGCTTTGGGTTTTCGTTATTTTGGTCCAGTTGATGGGCATGATGTAAACCATTTGGTTAAAATATTTCAGGATTTACAAAAAATTCCAGGCCCTAAATTATTGCATTGTGTTACTGTTAAAGGTAAGGGTTTTGCTCCAGCGGAAAAGGACCAAACTAAGTGGCATGCACCAGGCTTGTTTGATAAAGTAAGTGGAGAAATTATTAAGGTTCCGGTAAATAGTCCACAGCCACCAAAATACCAAGACGTTTTTGGAAATACTTTGGTGGAGTTGGCTGAAATGAATCCCAAAATTGTAGGTGTTACACCTGCTATGCCTTCTGGTAGCAGCATGAATATTATGATGAAAGCCATGCCGGATAGGGCTTTTGACGTTGGTATTGCAGAGCAACATGCGGTTACTTTTAGTGCAGGCATGGCAACCCAAGGTTTAATTCCTTTTTGCAATATTTATTCTACTTTTATGCAACGTGCCTATGATCAAGTAGTACACGATGTTGCCTTACAAAAATTACACGTAGTATTTTGTATGGATAGGGCTGGTTTAGCTGGTGCTGATGGGCCTACACACCATGGTGGAATTGATATACCATTTATGCGTTGTATACCCAATATGGTGGTTTCTGCTCCTATGAATGAAGAGGAGTTACGCAATTTAATGTATACGGCTACACTTGATAAAAACGCTGGTCCATTTTCAATAAGGTATCCCAGGGGAAATGGTGTTTTAATTGATTGGAAACGTCCGTTTGCGGAGATTCAAATTGGTAAGGGAAGGAAGCTACGTGATGGAAATGATATAGCCATTTTGAGTTTTGGAACTGCCGGTATTATGGCACAAACTGCCCTCAATCTGTTGGACAAGGAAGGAGTTTCTGGTGCGCATTACGATATGCGTTTTGCTAAACCCTTAGATGAGGAAATGCTACATGAGGTTTTTGGGAAATTTAAATATGTAATAACAGTTGAAGATGGCACCATTATAGGTGGATTTGGCTCTGCTATTTTAGAGTTTATGGCCGAACACCATTACCAAGCAGATTTAACCCGCATGGGTATGCCTGATGCTACTGTAGAGCATGGTGAGCAACCTGAATTGTATGCAGAATGCGGCTATGATGCCAAAGGCATACAAATGATGGTAAAATCTGTTTTGGGTGTTAGAAACGGTGTTGTTCAGGCATAAAAAAAGCCAGTTAAACTGGCTTTAATATTTTAACAAACTGTAGTTCCTACGTCTTCGCCTTGGCAAACACGGAGGAAATTTCCTTCTTTATTCATATCAAATACTACAATAGGCATTTTATTTTCTTGACATAGCGTAATTGCTGTCATGTCCATAACATTTAGGCCTCTTTCGTAAACTTCTTCAAAACTAATTTGGTCAAATCTAGTTGCGCTTGGATCTTTTTCTGGATCGGCAGAATAAATACCATCTACTCTAGTTCCTTTTAATACAAGGTTTGCATCAATTTCTACCGAACGCAATGCTGCAGCAGAATCTGTTGTGAAATAAGGATTCCCTGTACCTGCACCAAATATTACTACCCTGCCTTTCTCTAAGTGTCTAATTGCTCTTCTACGAATAAAAGGTTCTGCAATTTGCTCCATATGAATGGCTGTTAAAAGACGCGTTTTAATCCCAATTTTTTCTAATGCGCCCTGCAATGCCATAGAGTTGATAACGGTTGCAAGCATTCCCATATAATCTCCTTGTGCACGTTCTACCAATCCACCGGCTACTCCTTGTACGCCTCTAAAAATATTTCCTCCACCAATTACAATAGCTACTTCAACACCCGCATCTACAACTTTTTTTACATCTGCTGCATATTGAATAAGAACTTTTGGATCAATACCATATTGCATCTCACCCATAAGGGATTCGCCGCTAAGTTTAAGGAGTACGCGTTTGTATTTCATAAGGAGATTTATTTTGGAGGATTTGAATAATTAATATTACTGCAATATTAACAAATATAGTAGAATTGAAAGTGAAGCAAAATTAAGAAACAACCCAAAGAATTGTTTTATGCAGCAAATGCCTTAGTTATAGGGCAAAAAAAATCCCCTTCAAATGAAGAGGATTTTTTAAATGAATTACAAAGAAATTCGTTTAAAGTTGGCAACTGTTAAGCCTTTCTCAATGCTTTCAAGCATTTGAGCAATGGTTTTGCTACTGTCTTTTACAAATTCTTGGTTCAATAAAGTTGATTCTTTGTAGAATTTACCCAATTTACCTTGAGCAATTTTTTCCAACATAGCTTCAGGTTTTCCTTCAGCTCTAGCTTGGTCCATACCAATTGCAATTTCGCGTTCAACGATTGTTGGATCTACACCATCTTTATCTACAGCTACTGGGTTAAGGGCTGCAATTTGCATCGCAACATCTTTACCAGCAATAAAGTTTGCTTCACTAGGTGCAAGATTTAAAGAAACCAAAACACTTAGTTTATTTCCAGCGTGGATATAAGGAACAATGTTTTCGCCACTTACGATTTCGTATTTAACTACGTCTATTTTTTCGCCAATTTTTCCAACTTGCTCAGTAATTTTATCTGCTACTGTTAAGCCTTCCATTGGCAATGCTTTTAAAGCATCTGCAGATGCAGCCTTATTAGTAAGCGCGATATCAGCCAATTTATGAACGAAAGCTACGAAGTCTTCGTTTTTAGCCACGAAATCAGTTTCGCAACTTAATTGAACAATAACACCTAATTTATTATCGGCAGTAACTTTAGCAATAATTGCACCTTCTTTAGCATCGCGATCTGCACGGTTAGCGCTAATTTTTGCGCCTTTTTTGCGTAAGAAATCTACAGCTGAATCAAAATCGCCATTTGTTTCTTGTAATGCTTTTTTGCAGTCCATCATTCCTGCGCCAGTCATTTGGCGAAGTTTATTTACGTCTGCAGCACTAATTGTATTTGTACTCATGAGTTCTATTTTTTTAATGGATTAATTTTTTGGTAAAAAAAAGCCTCCGTTCTCCAGTTGGGGAACGGAGGCTTTTAATTTATGCTTCCTCTTTCTCTACAACTGCTTCTTTGTCGGCGGTTTCTTCTTTTTCGCGTTTGCGTTCTGATAAACCTTCAACAATTGCGTCTGTGATGTAGCGGGTAATCAAAGCGATTGACTTAGCTGCATCATCATTTGCAGGGATTGGAAAATCTACTATTGTAGGATCTGAGTTTGTATCTACAATACCAAAAGTAGGGATGTTTAATTTAGTAGCTTCAGCTACTGCAATGTGTTCCCTTTTGATATCAACGATTAACAAGGCTGCAGGTAAACGGTTCAAGTCTGAGATACCACCTAATACTTTGTTCAACTTGATTTTCTCGCGATCGATCATCAAACGCTCTTTCTTGTTGATATTAACGTAAGTACCATCTTGAGCCAGTTTTTCAAGCGTTTGCATTTTTTTGATGCTCTTTCTAACGGTTCCGAAATTGGTAAGCATTCCACCTAACCAACGGTCGCATACGTAAGGCATGTTAACGCGTTTCGCTTCTGTTTCCATAATTTCTTTAGCTTGCTTTTTAGTAGCAACATAAAGAACCTTACGGCCTGATTTTACGATGTTTTTAATGGCTTGAGCGGCCTCATCCAGCTTAACAGCTGTTTTGTGTAAATCGATGAGGTGGATTCCGTTTTTCTCCATAAAAATATATGGTGCCATTTTCGGATTCCATTTGCGGGTTAAGTGACCAAAGTGCACTCCCGCTTCCAGCAACTCTTCGTGCGTGATTTTTGACATATAAAAATTGATAATTCTGATTAACGTTTAACGAATTGGAAACGTTTACGGGCCTTTTTCTGACCTGGTTTTTTACGTTCCACCATACGTGGGTCGCGGGTTAATAAACCTGCTACTTTCAATACTGGCTTCAATTCGGCGTTATGTTTAACCAATGCACGAGAGATGGCCAATTTAATGGCATCTGCCTGACCAGTTGTTCCACCACCATCTACATGGATAGTAGTATCAAACTGACCTACGGTATTGGTAACTTCAAACGCTTTGTTTGCTGCAATTTGCAGGCTCAGCGTAGGAAAGTAAGTTTTGTAATCTTTTTTGTTAACAGTCATGGCACCTGTACCTGCTGTAAGGTAAACACGGGCTACCGCTGTTTTTCTTCTTCCTAATGCGTTATTTATTTCCATCTCTTAGAATTTTAATTCTTTAGGTTGTTGAGCACCATGAGGATGTTCTGCACTTGCATATACATGCAAATTGCGGAATAACTCAGAACCTAATTTGTTTTTAGGTAACATACCTTTTATAGCATGTTCTACTACATAAGTTGGGCGGCGAACCAAAATATCCTTGGCAACCTCAAAACGCAAACCTCCCGGGTATCCCGAGAAAAATTTGTATTCTTTGTCATTCAGCTTGTTTCCAGTGAAACGGATCTTATCAGCATTGATAATAATCACGTAATCACCACAATCTGCATGCGGTGTAAAGGATGGCTTATGTTTGCCACGTAAAATGTTTGCCACTTTTGAGGCAAATCTTCCTAAGGTTTGTCCTTCAGCATCAATCACAAACCAGTTTTTGGTTGTGCTTGCCTTATTTGCTGAAATTGTTTTGTAACTCAATGCGTCCACGCTCGTACAGTTTTATTAAAGGGGTTGCAAAAATAGGGCATGTTTTTTTAATTCACAACTAAATGTGCAAAAAAATCTCATTTCGCCCTAAAATGGGATGCGAATATAGGTAGCTTTTGGTTTAGAAAGAAATAAATAAGTGACTGCAGGCCTATTATTTCCCTTATTTTTTAGGAAAAGCAGTAGAATTGGCAATTTCCAAGTTAATATTTAACAAACTTTTTGTATCTATAATCACCTTTTGAGTTCGTTATGGCCATAATATAAACTCCAGGTCGGTAAGATTGCACATCAAAACTAATTTGGTAATAGGGTGGATTGTAATTATCAATGGCAGGCAAAATTTGCTGGTGAACCACTTTTCCATAATAATCAAATATATATAAGGTAGCAGTAATACCCTTATTTTGGGCAAATGTAAAGGTTAATACATCCATTGGACCAAGAAAAGTTGGAATTATATCAAATTCTAATCCACTGCAAGGGCCATCGCTATAGTATAAAACACCATTTCTATAGCGTGCTTCACAATCGTTTCGGTATGTTTTTCCATCACATCCGCAAACTGGCTTAAAACTAGGGTCTGGGCAATAGAAGCCAGGTGAGATGCTTAATTGGTCTATACATTGTGCCTTTCCTAGGTCAATGATGAAAAGTAGAAACAGAAGGCTAATTAACAATTTTCTCATTTGGCAGGAACTTCTTTGGGCCAGTTAAAATAAAACTTGGTTCCTTCATTTGAGGTAGATTCAACCCAAACTTTTCCCCCTTTGTCTTCAACCAGTTTTTTGACAATGGCCAAACCAACGCCTGTGCTTTCATAGGTATCTCTTGCTTGCAAGGTTTGGAAAATCACAAATATTTTTTCGTGAAACTCTTTGTCAATACCTGCGCCATTATCTGCCACACAAAATTCAATGTAAGTATTGTACTCCGTAAAACTAATATCTACTATTGGCTCTGGGTTGTGATTATATTTAAAGGCATTGCTTATTAAATTTGAAAAAACCTGCTCTAAGGCAATTTTTTCTGAATTTATTTTAGGCATTACCTTAGGTAACTTTACTTTATAATTTGAAGGTTGATGCAGGTTGCAGATTATTTCCGAAAAGAGGCTTTCTAATTCAAATTCTTCAGAATGGTTTTTAATTCTACCAACCCTAGAATATTGCAAGATGCCATCTATCAAATTCTCCATTCTTTGAACCCTTTTACGCAATAGATCGAGGTTCTTTTGCGTATCTGCTTCTATTTTACCTTCTAAATCCTCTTCAATCCATTGACTAAGATTATTTATACCCCTCAATGGCGCCTTTAAATCATGCGAAACGATATAGGCAAATTGATCAAGTTCTTTGTTCTTCTTTTCAAGCTCGTTGTTATATAAATGTATGAGTCTGCTTGATTCTTTTTTCTCAGTTATATCAAACTTGATAGCTAAATATTGATAAGGTATCCCATTATCGTTTTTAAAAGGAATTATGGTTGAATCTATCCAAAACAATTCACCATTCTTTTTTCTATTGCAAATTTCACCTTGCCATATCTCGCCAGCATTTAATGATTTCCATACATCCTGCCAAAACAAGGCAGAATGATAACCACTACCAATAATATTATGATTTTTGCCAATTAGTTCATGCAATTCATAGCCGCATGTTTGGCAAAATTTTTCATTTGCAGAAAGGATTAACCCATCTGCATCTGTAATTGAAACAAGGCTTGCTTTATCAATTGCCTCTTTAAAATTATGTAGTTCGTTGTACGACTCATTTTCGCTTAAATTAGATGTGCGTTCTAAAGCGGAAAATTCGTTTTGAAATTCATGGTAACTTTGGTCTACTAAATTCAGCAGTGGCTCAATTGCTTCCAAATTTGGAAACCTTTCGCCGTAAATCTTGATTAGCTGACTTTTAAGTAGTTTATGCATAAAAAAATTCTTTTCGAATTTACTTTATATAAAGGAAACGGAATAAATTATTTTAAAGTACTTCGCTAAAGCTGGTGATGGTCATTGTTTGGTTATGCAATTCACATTTAGCCTCAGGAGAAAAAGGAGAAATCTCACCGTAGGAATAAAATCCGCAAAGTTTGGTTGATTTACCTAGAACCGATTCAACAGCTTCAACCTCTTCTTCAATAATTTGTTTTAGCACAAGCTTTCTCCCAACACAACTAATCAGAATGGCTAGACTTGGAGCTTGGCCCGGAAAATTAAACAAAGAATTTTTTGCCGCCCCAGAAGCACCATCAATTAATCGATCGAAATTAGCCTTCATTAACCTAACATGTGAGCCCTCTGGAATATCACCAGCAAAGGTGAGAGATTGGGAATTTTCATTTACTCCAAGAATTGTTCTAACAACTGGTTCGCCATCTTTTTCAACCCTTAATTGAAGTGGAAACAATAAGCCAGATGAAGGAAGTTCACTGGCAAGTTGCTCTCCTAGTAGAGATTTATATAATGCCAATGCGGGTTTTCCATCCAATTCAAATAATACATTGTGTGTTGATTTTGTTACCAAACGCTCAACTCCAAAACTATCCCAACCGCCCATGCTACCATATGAAACACGCAGGTCTTTTCCATAAAACCCAATTGCGGTAATGTGGTTTTTTTGAGCTTCACCATTTTCAGATAGGGTGAAAGTTTCAGAAAAATGAGGTCCGTCTGCAGCTAATCCACCTGTTATTCTTATTCTATTTGGGGTTTTAGAGCGCATACCATTTACAAGTTCTGACCCATTTATATTCAGTCCTTCGCTAATTACAAATAGGTGTTTTAGCTCTTCTTTGGGTAATTTTTCAACTAGTTTTTGACCAGCAATAAAACTGTCTTCAGGCTTACTAATTGGTTCGCTAACGTAGGTGATTGTTGACTTTTCAAATTGAATTAATGTTGCAATAATAGTATCATCATATACGGCAGTTCCGCATATTTCGCCAGCTGTAGAACCACCAATAAATAGTGTATCAGGGTATTTTTCTTTTAAACTTATAATGCCCTTGTTCTCTTTTATTAATTGGGTTGAACCAAAAATGATGGCCAATGTTGGCTTTGAAATTTCTGGAGTGTTAGAAACATTCTCCCATCCAAATTCTTCTGTATATTTGAGTTGGCTAATTAACATGTGCTAAAATTCTTTCAAGCAATATAATAGCTACTTGTTAAAATTGTCGAAAATATTCTTCTTAATTTGCGCTACTCATGAAAAAAAGCTTGTTTTATATTATTCGTCATGGCGAAACGGAATACAATAAATTAGGTATTGTGCAAGGTAGCGGTGTAGATATGCCTTTAAATGAACTTGGACGAATGCAGGCGCAAAAATTTTATAATTTTTACAAGGATGTTCCTTTTGATAAAATTTACACATCTGCATTGGTTCGAACACAACAAAGCATAATGCCATTTATTGAAGCAGGTTATTCTTTTGAAGCAGATGCTGCACTTAATGAAATTTCTTGGGGAGTTTTTGAAGGAAAACCACAAAGTGTTTCAGAGCGTGAAAAATATTGGCAGGTAGTAAACGCTTGGAATGAAGGAAATTATTTGGCAAAAATTGATAAAGGTGAAAGTGCCAATGAATTGCAAGAAAGGCAAATCCCTTTGATTGAAAAATTAAAAAATGAAACGCATTCATGTGTATTAATAGCCATGCATGGAAGGGCTTTAAAAAGCTTTTTATGCACCCTGTTAGGGGAACCACTTTTGAATATGGAGAAGTATGGTCATAGCAATCTTTGTTTATACCAATTGAGCTTTGACGGCAAGCGCTTTGAACTTTTGAAGCAAAAAGACATTGCCCATTTAGAGGCATAAAAAAAGCTTCCTTGGAAGCTTTTTTTATCAATTTTAAAGTTGAAATTATCTTAAAATTTCTCTTGAAATTACAATACGATTTACTTCGCTTGTACCTTCATAAATTTGAGTAATTTTTGCATCACGCATCAGTCTTTCAACATGGTATTCTTTCACATAACCATAACCGCCATGTACTTGAACTGCTTCCGTTGTAACCCACATGGCAGTTTCCGAAGCAAATACTTTTGCCATAGAACTAGCCAAAGCGTAATCTTGATGTGTGTCTTTTAAGTAGGCCGCTTTAAGTACCATTAACCTTGCAGCTTCAATTTGTGTTGCCATATCTGCTAACTTAAATTGAATTGCTTGGTGATGCATAATTTCTTTACCAAATGCCTTGCGTTCTTTTGAATATTTTAATGCTAATTCAAAAGCACCACTTGCAATACCTAATGCTTGAGCAGCAATACCAATGCGGCCTCCAGCCAAAACTTTCATAGCAAATTTGAAACCAAATCCATCTTCGCCAATTCTGTTTTCTTTTGGAACTTTTACGTCTTGAAACATAATAGAATGTGTATCACTTCCGCGTATACCCATTTTATCTTCTTTCTTTCCAACAGTAACTCCAGGAGAATTTTTTTCTACTATAAATGCATTGATGCCTTTATGACCTTTTTCTACATGGGTTTGCGCAATAACTAAGTAATAGGTTGCAGTATTACCGTTGGTGATCCAGTTTTTTGTTCCGTTTAACAAATAATGGTCGCCTTTATCTTCTGCAGTAGTTCTTTGAGAAGTTGCATCACTTCCCGCTTCTGGCTCAGAAAGCAGAAATGCGCCATGCACTTGACCACTAGCCAAAGGAACTAAGTATTTTTGTTTTTGTTCTTCCGAACCATATGTTTCTAATCCCCAGCAAACCAATGAATTATTAACTGAAACCACTACAGAAGCAGAAGCGTCAATTTTAGATAATTCTTCCATTGCTAGAACGTAAGAAATTGTATCCATTCCAGATCCACCATATTTAGGGTCAACCATGATCCCCAAAAAGCCTAATTCACCTAACTTTTTAATTTGTTCGTAAGGGAATTTCTGTTCGTTATCACGTTCAATTACACCGGGTAATAATTCTGTTTGTGCAAAATCACGTGCTGCTTGTTGCACATTTAAATGCTCTTCTGTAAAGTCAAAGTTCATATACTTACTATTAATATGGGCGAATATAGAATTTGCTTAAACATAATCAAATGATTGAAATCTGATTTTACTTAAGCCGATTTAATTTTTTTCTCTATGGCACTAGTTGAATAACCTTCAATAAAGTCAATTGTTTTTACTGAACCCCCTTTTGCAGTAACAATATCGTAGCCTATAATTTTTTCGGGTTGGTAGTCGCTGCCTTTTACTAATATATCGGGCTGAACCAAATTGATTAGTTCATAAGGTGTTTGTTGGTCGAATAATACCACTGCATCCACAAATCCTAAAGAGGCAAGAATTTGTAGGCGTGCTCCTTCATCCTGAATGGGTCTATGTGGCCCTTTTAGTTTACTTACTGAAGCATCTGTATTTAATCCTAAAACCAAAACATCTCCTAAATCAGCAGCTTTTGCTAAATAATCTACATGGCCTTTATGTAAAATATCAAAACAGCCATTTGTGAAAACAATTTTCTTTCCCGCAGCTTCCCATTGTTTAACTTGGTCTTGAAGACTTTCCCAAGTAAAAATTTTATGAAGAACTGTATTAAGCTTGTTCATTTTCTTTTTTCTTTTGTTTGGCCAAAACTATTAAAGAAGCAATTGCCCCAAGCGCAATTAAAACAAGCATTTGAATGCCGTGAACCATAGTAGCGTAAGCAATACCATCTTCTTTGGCAACACCAAAAAGCAATAAGGATTGCATTACAAAAAAGTGGTAAGTTCCAGCGCCAGCGCCAGGAGCGGGTAATACTACGCCAATGGTACCTATTGCAAAAACAGTTAAGCAATCAACAAAGCTTAAGTGTGATGTGGCATCCATTGAAAATAGACATACATACATCATTAAAATATATCCAAGCCAAATTAACAAGGAAAGGAATACAAAAAGATAGGGGTTTTTTACATGACGAATGCTTAGCAAGCCATCTCCAAATCCTTGAACCATTTCAAATACTCTTATAAATAAAGCACTTTTTACAAGTTTTTTTCTAAGTATAAAAAGCAAAACCCCACTTAATAATACCACAGCTGTAACAATCCATTTTATTGGCATTTCGTTATTTGCAATTTGCTTGTTTTGGCTATTTAGGGCTGTACTTATGAAATTACTTATTAAATCAAATTGCATTAGAAAAATGAGGCCCAAAACCAATACTAGAATTGCCATATCTACCAAACGCTCTGTAACAACTGATCCTAAAGATTTTTCAACCGGAACATCATCAGTTTTGCTGATGGCTGCACACCTTGACACCTCTCCAGCACGGGGTATGATGTAATTCATCATATAGCCAATTAATACAGCGTAAAAGCTATTTGTAGTGCTTACCTTAAAATGCATCGCATCATATAATTGGGTGGCTCGGTAGGCTCTAATCCAATGACTTAATAAGGAGATGAGTACGCCAAGTGACAGCCAATATAAATTGGCATTGGCCATTTTCTGAAACAACTCGGCCCAGTTGGTATCTTTAAAAACAAAAAAGAGGAAGCCTCCCCCAATGAGCAGTATTATTCCGTATTGGATGAGTTTTTTCACTGCTTTTTAGTGTGTTAATTTGTTGTTGTGGTCTGGATAAATGGCGATAGGCGCATATTTTTTGGCCTCTTCAAAATCCATGATACAATAGGAAATAACAATAATATGATCGCCAGTTGCCGCTTTTCTGGCCGCAGGACCATTTAAGCAAATCATGCCAGAGCCTCTTTCACCTTTAATAACATAGGTTTCAAGGCGTTCGCCATTATTGATGTTCACCACGTGAACTTTTTCATTTTCAATCATGTTTGCCGCATCCATTAAATCTTCATCAATGGTAATGCTGCCCACGTAGTGCAATTCCGTTTGGGTAATCTTTGCACGGTGAATTTTCGACTTTAACAGTTGTATCTGCATAGTAATTTTAGCGCTTCAAAGGTAGGCAAAAAGCTTAATCACACAAATTAATTGCCTACGATTCATATAAACCTCTTTTCATGCCTTATTTTGAAGGCTGTCAAAAAACAGTCATAATTGGGAAAGGTGATAATTGTCAGGGGTACTTGGCTTTAAATTGAACGTTCTTTGTTCCTCATTTATACACCTAATATGAAAAAACTTTCACTCATAATGTTAGCATTGATTCTGAGAATCAGTGCATTCTCTCAAACTACTGATAGTGTAACAATGTTGCCAGGTACTGTTATGGATGTTTATTATAACCTAACAACAGGTCATACAGACACTGCTCGTAATAACAATTGGCACATTGCATTTTCTGTTCGTAAAGCGCAACCACCATTGAAAACCATGCAAGCTGCAACTATTTTGGTTAACGATGGTAGAAGTGTTGAATTGTATAATTCAAATACCCCAATTGCTAATTGGAATTCGTTTGATACTGCCGGATGGGCTGGATGGGCGCATACTTATAATAGTGATAGCACATGGGATATTGGTGCATTTAACCAAGATCGCAGTTTAAGCAACCCTTTTGATTATGGATGGGGACAATACAATATGGCTACTAAAGATGTAACAGGTTCCAACATTTGGTTATTGGCCATTACTACTTCTCCAAATCCAAGTGCTCCAAAAACTTTGAAGAAATTAGCTATTCATAAAATTGCTTATGATACAATGTGGGTATTCACCCTATCAAACCTTGATGGAACAGATAGCACCACAATGACTATTAAGAAAGCTAATTATGCCAATAAATTATTTGCATATGTAAACGTTTTAAGCAAAACAGTAATTGATCGTGAACCTCCTGTAAATACTTGGGATTTGGTGTTTACCCGTTATAAATCTTTGGTTACCATGTTTGGTCAAACCATTATGTATCCAGTAATGGGTGTTTTGCAAAATCCAACTGCAACTGTTGCAAAATATGAAATGCCAGATGCGCATACATTTACACCTGATACTAACCTAACATTTAAATCAAAAATTGCCCAAATTGGTTGGGATTGGAAAGTAATTACTGTAACTCCGGGTGCTTGGCCTGTAAGAGATTCTTTGGCCTATGTTATTAAAAAGGGCACCAACCAATACTATAAAATTTATTTTACAGAGTATTATGCCGATCAAACTAAACAGTTTATCAAATTTAATAAATCCTTTTATAGCATCTTAACTGGTTCAAATGAAATAGCTAAATTGGAGCAAAATGTAAATGTATTTCCTAATCCTGCAACAGATAAAGTTACAGTACAAACAATTTTTACCAATACCGTTTCTACAATTAATGTTCAATTGATGGATATGACAGGTAGAAGCATTGAAAGTAAAATGTTCAAGCAAGTTAATGGGTCTTTTTCAGCAGAGTTTGATACCAAACAATTGCAATCAGGTATTTATTTCTTGCGTATAGATGCAGATGGTAAAAGCGCTGCAAAAAAATTGGTAATTAACTAAAATTTCTGTTTTGAAATTTATCCAAGCAAATTATTTTATACTTCGCAACACTGCCTTTTGGTTGGTGTTTGCGCTGTTTTATGCAAATGCTTGGGCGCAACCAAACGGTAAAGTACTTGATTTAGATGAGTTGGTTGTAACCGGACAATATGAAGCAAATAGCTTGCACAAATCTGTTCATAAGGTAAAAGTAATTGACGCCAAAAGAATTCAAGCGCAAGGTGCTTTTAATTTACAACAAGTTTTATCCAATGAATTGAATATTCGCATTATGCAAGATCCAATTTTAGGCAGTAGCATGCAATTGCAAGGAGTTGGAGGAAATAATATTAAAGTATTAATTGATGGGGTGCCTGTGGTTGGGAGAGAAAATGGGAGCATAGATCTTTCTCAAATTAATTTACAAAATGTAGAACGCATAGAGTTTGTGGAAGGTCCAATGAGCGTAAACTTTGGTACAGATGCATTGGGTGGTGTAATTAATATTATTACCAAAAAGCAAAAGCAAAGTACACATACCATTAGAGCTGGAACTTATTTAGAAAGTATTGGTCAATACAATATGGATGCTTCCATAGGTACAGCAAACCAAAAATACAGCGTATTGGCAAATTTTGGGCGTAATTTTTTTCAAGGTTATAGCCAAGACCCTGAAAGCAGAGCGAAGTTGTGGAAACCTAGGACACAATATATGGCAGATTTAAATTTGTCGAAATTTGTGGAAGGTGGCAGTATACGTTGGACTAACCAAGTATTTTCAGAAAAGGTTACAGATTTAGGCACACCAATTATTGATTGGACACAAGCAGTTGCAGCAGATAAATATTATTATACAAAAAGGTTAACGTCCTCATACTTTTATGAGAAAAAGTTTGATGGCAAACGCAATATCAATTTCTTAGCATCTTATAATTTTTATCAAAGAAAATTTAATACCTATCAAAGGGATTTAGTTTCACTTACACAAGAATTGGTGCCATCTGCATATGAACAAGATACAAGTTGGTTTCACCAAGTAATGAGCAGAGGAACATACGCAAATGTGGCATTTTCAAAAAGAATGAGCTACCAAATGGGTTATGAATTTAACCATGAATTTGCAATTGGTTCGAGAATAGAGGGTAAAACTCAAAACATGGGCGACTATGATTTGTTTGCAAGTGCAGAAATGCGCCCATTTAAACGATTGCTTATTCGTCCAGCATTTCGTGTAATTTACCATACAAAATACAATGCGCCTTTTGTGCCTTCGTTCAATTTCAAATACGATTTATCTGAGGCCATTTTAATCAGAGGATCTTATGCCAGGGGATTTAGAGCGCCTTCCTTAAAGGAGCTTTATTTGCAATTTGTTGATGCCAGTCATAATTTAAAGGGTAATCCCAATTTGTTAGCAGAAACCTCAGATAATATTCAAATAGGAGCTACCTATACGTATAAAATGGAAAGCCGTGTATTTCGGTTCGAACCGACTTTGTTTTTTAACCATATATATAATATGATTGATTTGGCGAGGGTTGGAACTGGAACCAATTCTGCTTTCCAATATGTAAACATCAATACTTTTACCAGCACTGGCGTATCATTTACGGCAGAATATAGAACTATTCCATATCAATTGTCATTAGGATATTCTTATACAGGAAGGAAAAATCAATTGGATGGATATTCGCAAACAGGTGATTTTTATTTTAGTAATGAATGGCGTTTAAATGCTGGATATAATTTTCAAAAAATTGGAACTACGCTTAATCTTTTTTGCAAGTTAAATGGCAAACTTCAAATGTATCAATATGATTATTTGAAAAATGTTGTTGATTTGAATTTTATTGATCCTTATGCCTTGGTTGATATAAGCGCCGGTAAAAGTTTTTTGAAGAAAAAAGCGAACCTAACAATAGGGGTTAAGAATTTACTTAATGTTATTAATGTTAATGCAAATTTTAGCAGTGGTCCGCACTCCACCGCAAGCAGCGCTGCTACAACAGCGATGGGACGTACAGTGTTTTTAGGGTTAAGATATAGTTTTTATTAAGATGAAACTGAAATTAGAAAAATATTGCTTTATAGGTTTCATCGTTTCGATGTTTATGCTTGTTGCTTGTGAAAAGGCAGAAAAGTCAATTCTATTACCAACTAGGCCAAATGATTCAATTTCATTGGTTCAAGTGAATTTAGGGGAGCATTCAGACGATCAAGTTTATATTAATTTTTTAGATAGCAATTACATTAAAGCAAGTGTAAAAAATAGTTGTTGGGATCTTGCTATTGATTGTGCTCCAGACATGGATAGGATTTTAATTAATGGTGGAAAAGGCGTTTTTATAGGCGTTTTAGGCTATGAAAAATTTTCAAATAGTGTAGTATTAAATAAGGTAAATTGGCGCTGGGATGAATCATCTGGCGGAGATTCAATTGTGCTAAAAAATTGGTATAACCCGCAAAACAGACATAGCCGCGATTCGGTTTACATAATTGATAGAGGTCCAGATGTAGAGGCAACAAAGCGTTACTTCCAATTCAAATTGTCTATTGGAGGTTTTGGAAGTGTTCATATTGAAGCTGCCGACCTGAAGGGGAGTCCTATTATTTCAGAATATATTAACAAAGATCCTCGTAAAAATTATGTGTTTTTTGATTTTGGTTCGTCCCAAACCTTGAATTTTGAACCATTAGCGTTTGATTGGCAATTATGTTTTTTAAAATGTCGTTGGGTGTATTATGAATTTAATCCTGCATTGATTTATACAGTTACCGGCATACAGATCAATTCTCGTACAATAGCTGTAGCGGTTGATAGTTCAATGAATTTTGAAACAGTTCGCAAACACGATGTAGAGGATCTCAAATTTTCGTCTCGCAGAGATGTAATAGGCTTTGACTGGAAAATATATGATTTTACAGAAGGCAGGTACCATACCCGTAATTATGTAAATTACTTTATTAAAACAAAAACAATCCCACAAAAACTCTATAAACTTAGGTTTACAGATTATTACAGCAAACAGGGATTAAAAGGTTCGCCAAAATTTGAAGTGGCGGAAATAAAATAATTACCAAAGGTCGATTCCTTTTATACTTTTGTATAAAATTGAATTGTTATGGTGTTTAGAATTAGGCTTGTTTTTATAGCTATTTTTTCACTCGTTTCTTTCCTAAAGGCTCAAACAAATGAGCCCCATTTGGTAAATTTACGACAACTTACATTTGGTGGCGACAATGCCGAAGCTTATTGGAGTTTCAACAATAAAAAACTCTCCTTTCAAAGTAATAATAAAGCATGGGGTTTACGTTGTGATCAAATCTTTAAAATGGATTTGAATGCGCCAATTGATACGCCCCATAAACCTCAATTAATTAGTACGGGACAGGGCAGAACCACCTGTAGTTTTTATATGCCAGACAACAAACACATTTTGTTTGCCTCCACCCATCTGGCCGATCCCAATTGCCCTGCAGATCCACCCCCATCAAAACGTTATTTATGGGCAATTTATCCTTCATTTGATATTTTTGTTGCAGATGAAAAAGGTAAAATAGTAAAACAACTTACTAATGAACCTGGCTATGATGCCGAGGCTACTGTAAGTCCTAAGGGAGATAAAATAGTATTTACAAGCACCAGAAATGGCGATTTAGATCTTTATATCATGGATATTGATGGAAAGAATGTAAAGCAAATAACCTTTGGACTTGGCTACGATGGTGGTGCTTTCTTTTCACCTGATGGGACTAAATTGGTTTTTAGAGCATCTCGTCCAACAGGAGAGGAAGAAACTAAAGATTACAAAGAATTATTGGCTCAAGGCCTAGTAGCACCAACAAGTATGGAAATTTATACTTGTAATATAGATGGCAGTAATATGCAGCAAATAACCCATTTAGGCAAGGCCAATTGGGCTCCGTTTTATCATCCAAGTGGCAAGAAAATTATTTTTAGCAGCAATCACCATAGCGCAAAGGGCTATGATTTTCAATTGTTCCTGGTCAATGAAGATGGAACTGGTTTGGAACGTATCACCAATGAAAGTTTGTTTAATGCATTCCCAATGTTTTCGCCAGATGGCAAGAAAATAATCTTTTCTAGTAACCGCCGAAATGGTGGAACACGTGATACGAATTTGTTTGTAGCCGATTGGAAAGACTAATCCTTAGCTTTTGAAATAACATCCCAACTGTGGTCGCCTAACAACTTAACAGAAGCAACATAATTGCCCATACCCTTGCTATTTCCCCATTCTTGTGGGCCAATAATAGATAGTTTGAAATGGTCGTCCTTTTCGTATAAGTGGTATACCTGACCAATTACTGGGGTATACCTTAAATCAGATTCGTAAATTTTTTCTGAAACCTTGAGCCTGCTCTCTATTTCTCGCACCTGCTCCATGATTAAATCTGCTTGTTTTTTAAGCAATGCCATTTCCTGATTGGCATAATGATGCATAGCCTCAACGGCGTTTGCTTTTATTTTACCTTTATCTTCGGCTTTTATAACGGGTGAACCTATGTTTAATGCAATAGGAGAAAGATGTGCAGGTCCTATATAGCTGCCATCTTCATCTAAATGTGATTCTTTGTTTGACATGTCTTGTATAAACCTCAATAAGGGATTATTGTTTTATTTTTGACTCAAAGTTCGAAAATTATTTTACTCTTTACTTGGATTTAGAACAAAAATTGCAAATTTGTGTTTTATGTTTATTCTTTTCTTTTAAATGAATGTTGCTTGAAAGTAAAGTATATCTTTGTAATTACATGAACTTAAGTGTTGAAATTGACGATAATTCTGGTTTTTGCTTTGGGGTAGTTTTTGCTATTCAAATGGCGGAAGATATTTTAAATGAAGATGGTCATCTGTATTGCTTGGGCGATATTGTGCACAATGACGAAGAGGTGGCAAGGCTTAAATTGAAAGGACTTGAAATAATAGACCACGAACAATTTAAAAATCTGCATGGTACAAAGGTGCTTATTCGTGCCCATGGAGAGCCACCGGAAACCTATCAACAGGCAATGGTAAATAACATTGAATTGGTTGATGCCAGTTGTCCTGTGGTGCTAAAATTGCAACATAGGGTAAGGGAAGCACACAACGCCGAAGAAAAGATAGTGATTTATGGCAAACATGGCCATGCAGAAGTTAAAGGATTGGTTGGTCAAACTAGCGGTGAGGCAATTGTAGTTGAAACTTTTGAGGAGCTAGATGCACATGAATTACCAAATAAAATTCAATTGTATAGTCAAACAACCAAGCGCACCAAAAACCTTTATGCATTAAAGGATAAATTGGAAGCTAAAGGAATTGAAGTGAATTTTAATGATACACTTTGCAGGCAGGTTAGTAACAGGGATATTCAATTACGTGATTTTGCAAAAAGGTTTAATAAAATAGTATTTGTGGCAGGATTAAAATCTTCAAATGGAAAAGT
>CANFHJ010000028.1 GCA_947446605.1 Bacteroidota bacterium
AATAAATTACATTAAACGTATCAAGAGTTTTTACCAAGGACAAGCGTCCTTTACCTACATGGTTAGCACAGGGCAATCTGCCTCAGCCAACCAAGCCCTTAAAGATATTTTGGCAACCGGAAGTGTAGAAGATACCAAAGAATATTACCTACCATGGGATTGTCCTTTTGATTTTAAAACCAATCACGTATTTAAAATAGACAAAAAAGGTGGCCTATTTGGAAGACCTTGGCTCAATAATATGAGCTTCTATTTTGAAACTGTTTTCCGCTCTGGGGTGCGTTATACGCCTTATGTGTTTGACAGAAACGACCCAAATACAGGAAGGCCAATTTATGTTGAGAATAATAATCCTAATGCCAAATGGAGTAAATTAGGAACACCATGGTTCTGGGCAGATTTTACCTTTAGCAAATGGTGGAAAATTAAAACCAATACAGTTGGCCTCAACATTCAGGTGAGCAATCTTTTTAATAACAAAAATGCTTCTATCATTAATCCTGTAACCGGTAAAGCATACAATTTAGGAGACAATGTGCCAGATACTTGGGTCGACCCAAGGTACTTAGACCCGCGCTTGTCTACCAACGGACCTCCTCCTAGCAACCCCGCTCGTTATTTAGAACAGAGACATATTATGGTAGGTATTAATGTTAAATTTTAATGATGATTAACCATTTGTTAAATAATTGACTCAGAAAACTTTACTTTTGAAAACACGAAGAACAAACAACAAAAAAAATATATGAAAAAAATTCTTACTTTTTTACTTATTGGAGCAGCATTAAATGGCTTTGCCCAAACGCCCTTGATGGATAATTTTAACTATACCACCAATGATTCCCTTGCCGCAGTTGGATTTAACAATGGTTGGATTATTGCTTCTGGTACAACCACCAATGCAATCCGTGCCAATGCTACTGGATTAACTTATTCTAGTTATGTTGGCTCTGGAATTGGAAATGCCGCCTCATTAACAACCTCTGGGCAAGATGTGGTAAAAGATGCAAAAACTTCTTATACCTCTGGATCGGTTTATGGATCGTTTTTATTAAATGTTACTGCAGCACAAGCAGCTGGTGACTACTTCTTTGGCTTTTTGCCCCAAACTTCTACCACTGCATTCACAGCAAGAACATTCATTAAATTAAGTTCTACCGGGTATTATAAAATAGGGATAATGAAAGCTTCTACTACTTTAGAAACTACTGCATACTCAGCAGATTCTTTTGCCTTGGCAACAACCTATTTATGTGTAGTTAAATATACTTTCTATACCACTAGCACCACAGATGATTCATTAAAAATATATATGTTTAGCTCAGGCATACCAGCATCAGAACCTGCAACGCCTGTGGTTGCGACAATCGGAGGTACCAATACAGATGCTACTGTAATTGGTCGTGTTTTTTTAAGACAAGGAACTGCAGCAAATGCGCCAACACTTACCATTGATGCAATCAGATTTTCAAACTCATGGGCTGATGGTCCATTAGCAGTTAAAATCAATGCATTTAAAGGTAATTTGTTAGATGGCAAAGCATTCTTAAATTGGAGTACTTTAACCGAAACAAACAACCATGGTTTTGAATTAGAAAGAAGTTACAACGGAAAAGACTTTGAAACAATTGGCTTTGTTAAAGGTGCAGGTAACAGCAACAAATTAAACAACTACCAATTTGTAGACGAAAATGTAAATGCTAATTTGGCTTACTACCGTTTGAAACAAATTGATTTTGATGGACAGTTTGAATACATTGAAACCATTACCCTACAAAGCGATGAAATGATTGTAGAAGTTACTCCAAATCCTTTTGCAGAAGAAATCAATATCAATGCTGCGCAAGAAAACGAAAACATCATTGCTTCAGTTGTAGATATGAACGGAACTATCATTATGAACGCAAGCAGCCAAGGCAAATTGCGCATAGATACACGCAATATGGCACAAGGTGTTTACTTTATACGCGTAAACAATGGCGAAAAAGTAATTGTAAAGAGAATTATCAAAAACTAATTCCATTATTTTTCAAAAAAAAGCGTCTCAACCAAAAGGTTGAGGCGCTTTTTTTTTGGCATCTTAACAATTTGTTTACCTTCGTACAATGATACATGCTCAAAACAAAAACGAAGCTTATTTTATTGAATTAGAAGACCGGTTCGGCGCCCATAATTACCACCCCATTCCGGTTGTAATTGAAAAAGGAGAAGGCATTTATTTATATGGCATAAATGGCAAAACCTATTTCGATTTTCTTTCTGCTTATAGCGCCGTAAATCAAGGGCATTGTCATCCAAGAATTATTAAAGCATTAATTGATCAAGCAAGCAAACTCACTTTAACCAGCAGAGCCTTTCACAACAACCTTTTAGGCGAATACGAAAAATATATTTGTAATTATTTTGGATTCGAAAAAGTGCTACCAATGAACACCGGAGTTGAAGGTGGCGAAACAGCCATTAAATTGGCGCGCAGATGGGCATATAATGTAAAAGGTGTGGCAGATAACCAAGCAAATATTTTGTTTGTGGAAGGCAATTTTTGGGGCAGAACCATGGCTGCAATTAGTTCTAGTAACGACCCAAGTTCTTTTACAGGATTTGGTCCTTTTATGCCAGGTTTTAGCTTAATTCCATATAATAATTTAGTAGCATTAGAAGAAGCTTTTAAAGCAAATAAAAACATTGCAGCGTTTATGCTCGAACCTATTCAAGGTGAAGCAGGCGTAGTGGTTCCAGATGCTGGATATTTAAAAGGTGTGAGAGATTTATGCAGTCAATATAATGTTTTGATGATTGCTGATGAAGTACAGACAGGCTTATGCAGAACTGGCAAAATGTTGGCATGCGATCATGAAAATGTAAAGCCCGATATCTTAATTTTAGGAAAAGCACTTTCAGGCGGAACCATGCCTGTTTCTGCCGTATTAAGTAGCAATGAAATTATGCTCACCATTAAACCTGGTGAACATGGCTCTACCTATGGCGGAAATCCAATGGCAGCTGCAGTAGCCATAGAATCATTGCAAGTTTTATTAGATGAAAACTTGGCAGATAATGCAGAAAACATGGGCATAATTTTTAGAGAACGCATGAACGATTTAATGCAGAAATCTACACTTGTTACAGAAGTAAGAGGCAAAGGATTACTCAATGCAATTGTCATAAAACCATTTGACAATGGTAAATCTGCCTATGATGTATGCCTCATGTTAAAAGACAATGGCCTACTTGCCAAACAAACCCATGGCGATATTATTCGCTTTGCCCCGCCATTGGTTATCAATGCAGCGCAAATAAATGAGGCTTGTGATATTATTGAAAAAACCATTTTAAGTATAGGGGCCTAATTTTATGCTGATTAAGATCAGTATTTAGTGGCTTGAAGCCATTGTTTTTATGGATTATTACCTATTACTTTGTTCATAATAGATAATTAAACAAATCCATAAAAAATGAAATCAGATATTGAAATTGCCCGCGAGGTTAAATTAGAACCCATTCAAGACATTGCCAATAAAATAAACATATCGGCAGACCAGGTTGAACACTATGGAAAATACAAAGCAAAAATTAGTGGCATCCCCTACGATGAAAAAATAAATAATTGCAATCTCATTTTAGTGACTGCTACCACTCCAAATAAAAGTGGTTCGGGAAAAACAACTACCAGTGTTGCATTGGCACAAGGATTAAACAAAATTGGCAAAAGAGCAATTGTAGCTTTGCGCGAACCAAGCCTTGGGCCTGTATTTGGAATGAAAGGTGGCGCCGCAGGTGGTGGCTATTCTCAAGTACTTCCAATGGAAGACATCAATTTGCATTTTACGGGAGATTTTCACGCTATTACTTCAGCTAATAACACATTAGCCGCCTTAATTGACAACTACCAATACTTTAATAGAACTGGTACAAAAGGATTAAAACAAATTCTTTGGAGAAGGGTATTAGATGTAAACGATAGGTCGCTTCGTTTTATGGTAAGCGGCTTGAATGGATCAAGCAATGGTGTGCCAACAGAAACAGGATTTGATATTACACCTGCAAGTGAAATCATGGCTATTTTTTGTTTATCAACCTCATTGGATGATTTACGCGCAAGAATAGAAAAAATATTAATTGGTTATACCTACGATAATGCACCATTCTTTGTGAAAGATTTAGGTGTTGCTGGTGCTATTGTTACCTTATTAAAGGATGCTTTTCAACCAAATTTGGTGCAAACCATTGAAGGTGGCGCGGCCTTTATTCATGGCGGACCATTTGCAAATATTGCACATGGCTGTAACAGTATTATGGCTACAAAAGCTGCCATGCAATATGGCGAATATGCTGTAACAGAAGCAGGCTTCGGTAGCGATTTAGGCGGCGAAAAGTTTTTAAATATCAAATGCCGTGCCGCAGGAATTGCTCCCAAAGCAAGCGTATTGGTAACAACCACACAATCTATTAAACTGCATGGCAAGGTTGACGAGAAACTCATTAAACAGCCAAATATGGAGGGTTTAAAAGCTGGTATTAAGAATGTAGAACGTCATATCGAAAGTTTACAAAACTTTGGACAAACAGTAATTCTTGCCTTAAATAAATTTGGGTTCGACACTGAAGAAGAAATTAGTTTCATTGAAAATTGGTGCAAAGAAAAAGGTGCCCATTTTGCCATCAATGAAGGATTTGCAAAAGGTGGTGATGGTGCAGCAGCATTGGCAAGAAAGGTTGTTGAAATTGTAGAAACCAACCCATCAAAACCAATTATTCATACCTACGAAATTAACGATACTATTGAAGACAAGATTCACAAGATAGTTACCAAAGTATACAAAGGCAGCAGTGTTACTTATGGCAAAAATGCAAAAACAGCCATGAAAAAAATTAAAGAATTGGGCGGAGATTTATTACCAGTTTGTATCGCAAAAACCCAATTTAGCTTTACAGACAATGCCGCTTTGGTTGGTGCTGCTGAAGGATTTAATATTCACATTGAAAACTTGGTATTGAACCATGGTGCGGGCTTTGTGGTTGCGGTTGCCGGAGAAATTATGCGTATGCCGGGTTTACCTAAAGAACCAGCTGCAAATATCATTGATGTAGTAAATGGAGAAATTGTTAACTTAAGCTAATTTAAGCTATACAATTCCATTCTCGGAAGCATACTTAATAAGTCCAGCGGTGTTTTTTACATCCAACTTATGAAGTATGTTTTTTCGATGTGTATTTACCGTATATGTACTTATAAAAAGTATTTCTGCAATTTCTGCACTCGTTTTCTCTTTTGCCAATAAAGCAATTATTTCCAATTCACGTTTAGTAAGCGAAAAGGACTTTGAGAATCCGTCTTTTTGAGGCACATCTACAATTAATTTCAATTGCTTTCCAATATACACTTGCCCATTTACAATTGACTCCAAAGCCCTCAGCAATTCGGCTTTTCCAGCGTTTTTTAGCACATAGGCAGAGGCACCCGAATCCATAAATTCATTCAAAAACTGCCCCTCTGCATACATCGTTAAAATCATGATTTTGCAATCGGGGTATTGTTTCTTTATAATTTTGCAGGTTTCAAAACCATTGGGTTTTGGCATATTTACATCTAAAATAGCAATATCAAATTTTTGCGTTTTAAACCGATCCAAAACTTCCATTCCTGAAAGTGCCTCGGCTGCTATTTCATAATCGGTATGGTTTGAAAAAATCAATTTTATGCCATCAATAAACATCTGATGGTCATCGGCAATTAATATTTGGTAAGGTTTATTCATAGTTATTGAGCGGGATATTTATTATTACGGTTGTCCCTTTCCCGATAGTACTATCAATGCTAATTTTCCCATTTAAAGCTTCTGTACGCGATTTAAGATTTAGCAAACCAATGCCATTTTTTTCTATGTTTAGATCAAAGCCTTGCCCCTCATCAGCAACAATCAATGAAAGCGAATTTTCTCCTCGCAATATTTGAATGGTTGCCTGTTTTGCCTTGGCATGTTTAATTATATTGTTTACTAATTCCAATAAGATGCGATAAATATTAAGTTCAAGCTGCTTATCAATAACCCAATCCATATCAAAAACATCCAATACAAATTGCGTATTTCCATTATCATTTATCTTTCGAACCAAGCCCTTTATGGTGGGAATTAAGCCAAATAATTCAATTTCTGCAGGCAACATATTATGCGAGATATTGCGCAACTCTGTACATGCCATATCTATCATCTCAAGCACATTTTGATAGGCCTGGGTTTCCTGTTTATTTAAATTTTTATTACTTAAATCAATGGATTCTGCGTTTAATCGCAAAGTAGACAAAAGACTCCCCATGCCATCATGCAACTCTTGGGCAACACGTTTTCTTTCTTTTTCCTCACCATAAATAAGAGCCCTGTTTACTTCGTTTTGTTTTTCAATTAACTCCTTACTTTTCTGATTTACCTTTTGCTCCAATTCACTATTTAAATTCTCCTTGTAAGTATTCAATTCTTCCAAGTGTTCAATTACCTGCATTTGAGCCAATTCTTTTTCTTCCTTAAAAATTCGCAAACGATCCAACAAAGCAAAACCTAATAAAATACACTTAAACATTTCACCATAAACCACCATATTATTGGTAAATACATTTTCATGAATACCACCATAAGTTGAATATAATATTGCCGAAATGCTAACAATAGCAGCAAAAAATGCTAAAATAAAAATACGCGCAGGAAGGTATTTTCTAATATAAAAAACCATGGCTATTAAAAACATTCCAAAATAGAATAATGGAATTATTTTGTAAAGAACCCACACACCCAAATAATAAGTATACTCGCTTCCAAAACATAGCAAAACAATAAATAAAACCAAAAACTGAAAAACCTGAATAATCCGCAATTGCCATGTTTTAAAATTAATTTTCTTAATAAATTCAATAACAAATTCCAAACCCGCTATAATTGAAAAAGACATTAATATAGCAATGGAGCGATCGGCCCAGTAGGGGAAATTTGGCCATAACCTTGCACTGGCAACACCGCTAATACCTAATTGCATGAGGGTGTGTAAGCCCATGTAATAAGCAAAATAAAGAAAGGCCCTATCCTTTATTAAGTAGTACAAATAGAAAAACAACAAACTCAAAAGGGCAAGTATGCCATAATAAAAACCCAAATCAAGTTCCTTATCAACGGCATGCGCTAAAAATACTTCTTCCTTGTATAAGGTTAGTGGAATATGAATTTTTCTGCCGCCTAAATCAAATTTCATAAACACTTGTACAGAATCATTTCCTTGCAATAAAATAGGGTAAATAGGATTTCTATAGGATATTGTCCGAAACCAAAAGGGGTATGCATCACCGCAAATATTGGCCCGAACCAATTTGTTATCTGAAACTAAATAATACTCTATATGATTGATTAATGAATTATTCAATTCTAAAATGGTAGATTGAATTTGATGACTTTTATTGATGATTTTAAAAGAAATCCATAGGTCGTTCTCATAATCATTTTCTGTTAAAATAAGCAAGTTATCCCTACCTTCCTTCCACGGTAAATTAACTGTATTCAGCAATTGATCAATGTGAAATAGCCCCTTGGAAGTACTAAAATAATTAAGGCCCTTCCCTATTTGATTTTTTGAAAAGGAGGAGTCGACATAAACCCGTGTTTCTTCAGCAAATAAAAATTTGCTGCAAAAAAACAGAAACAGAAATACGTTAGGCTTCATGGGGGGTAGTCCAAAAACTCAAAAAATTGAATGTTTACAAATATTGAAATACTAGGGCATTTGAAAAATACCTATAAATAGGTATTGTGATACCAATTGGAGAGCAATTAATCATAAAAAAATATAATTAAACTGCTTTCCAAAATTCCGATTTTAGCTTCCTAAATTTAGCGCATTATCTTATCCTCCAATTAGAAATAGGATTCTGAAAGGCAATTATTTGTCTTCCCAAATATTGCACTGCTTTAATTTAACTTTCTCATTAAAGAAAATTTTACTGGATTCCTCGAAACTTTGGGTGAAATCGCTTACAAAAAACTGCTTAGCTTTATTGGCCAATATCATTTTAGAAGGCTTTGTCAAATTCAATAAATAGTGCTTCTCTAAAACAGCTTTCACATATTGTGCAACTATTTCACTTGTATCAATTACCTCTACCGACTTACCATAGAATTTTTGAATTTCGTTTTTCACCAAAGGATAATGCGTACAGCCTAAAATTAGTGCATTAATTTTATTTAACTTAGATTTTGAGAGGTAGCTATTGATAATGGTTTGAGAGATTTTATTGTTATAAAAGCCTTCCTCAATCATTGGCGCTAATAAAGGTGTAGCCAATTGCACCACATCTGCAATTGGATCGAGGCTAGCAATTCTCTTGGCATACACATTGGAGCCAATGGTACGTTTGGTGGCAATTACGCCTATTTTCTCACGGTAATGATTTTTTACCACATAGGCCGCAGCTGGATCAATTACATTCACAATTAGGTCTTTCATGCCTGTACTTTTCACCACAGCTTTAAAACCGGCAGCAGAAGCGGTATTACAGGCAATCACAATCATTTTGCAGTTTTTTGTTTTTAAAAAATCTGCAATTTTTATCGAATAGTTTTTTATTGCCTCAGCACTTTTTTCACCATAGGGCATATGCGCTGTATCACCAAAATAAATGATTTGTTCATTGGGCAATAATTTTGTAATAGCACGCGCAACGGTTAATCCGCCAATGCCAGAATCAAAAATACCTATAGGTTGCGAAGGTTTAAAATCTATACTCATCAGATAGCAAGGTAAAAAAAAAGGCCGATTCCACAACGGAACCGGCCTTTTTTTTATTAAATTAATATTACAAGATACCCAATTTGGTTTTCACTTTGGCCAACATATTGTCGCCATCAGGTTTGTATAAAAATCCAGCTGCACTGCTATCAAAAACATAGCTGTATGCGCCTTCTTTTGCTACAGCAGCAATGGCTGTTTTTGCTTTTTCAATAATTGGTTTTAACAATTCAGACTCTCTCTTACGGATATTTTCTTGAGCAGATTGTTGAAACTCTTGAATACGGCTTTGCATGTCTTGCAATTCTTTTTGTTTTACTTCTTTGATTGCATCAGGCAAGGTTTTTTCATTTTTTTGGTAATCAGCAACTTTCTTTTGAAACTCTTCGCTCATTTTTTTCAATTCATCTTCCAAAGATTTACCAAAAGCTTCCATATCTGTATTCGCTTTTTTGTAATCTGGCATCAATTGCATTAATTCTTGCAAATCTACGTAACCAATTTTCTGAGCTTTTGCGCTACTTCCTGCTAGCAACATTACTGCAAACAAAGCAACTAGGGATCTTAAAATGTTCTTCATTGTTATTTATTATTTATTAATTATTCGTTATCTAAAACCGTGCCAATTACCTTCCACTAGGTGTTTTTGGTGCTTCTGGCGCAGCACCCCTATTTTTTGTTACATTCACTCCTAGCTCAATTAATACCTCATCGCTTTTATCATATTTAGCGTTGCTGTACATCATAATCATCTCTCCACCTTTGGCAAATATAAAGTCTAGCGCACTTTGTTTTGCAATTTTTTGGCAAGCATCAAAAACTTTATCTTGAATTGGCTTCACCAATTCTTGTCTTTTCTTAAACAAATCGCCTTCATAGCCGAATTTTTTATTCATAAACTCCTTTAATTCAGCTTCCTTTGCTTTAATATCGTTTTCTTTTTTCTTTTTAAGTTCTTCGGTGAGTAAAATTTGTTCGGCCTGAAAATCCTTTTGCATACGGTCTATTTCGGCCTTTTTCTCTTCGGCCTCTTTTTGCCATGTTTCTGCAATTAAATCCAACTGTTTTTGGGCCGATTTATATTCTGGCAGCATATCCAAGATATATTCAGTATCTACATAAGCAAACCTTTGGGCGCTTACCGTATTAAACCCTAGTAAGATAAAGGCAATAATGCCAATTATTAATTTCTTCATACCCTAAAATTAAAATTGTTGTCCCAATAAAAAGTGGAAATTTCCGCCATTCACACGCGAAGCATTTGGATGGTTTGGAGGTAAATCAATACCCCATCCATAATCTAAACCTATCATACCAAACATTGGCAAGTATATACGCACACCCATACCATAAGAACGATTCACCTCAAATGGGTTAAATTTCTTTGGGTCGAGCCAAGTACCGCCAGCCTCTGCAAATACCAAAGGGAATACTGTTGCTTGCGGATTTAATGAAATTGGATAACGCAATTCCATGGTATACCTGTTATAAATAGTTGCTCCGGTTTGTTGGTATGTTCCTGTATTTGGATTAATAATATAGGGCGTAAGTGAATTGTCTTGGTAACCACGTAAAGCCACCAATTCACGGCCATCCAAGCTAAATCCAGTTAATCCAGAACCACCTACCCAAAATCTTTCAAATGGCGTAACACCTTTTGCTTGGTTATAAGCCCCAATATATCCAAAATTTATCCTTGTCATAATTACCAATGGGCGTTTATTTCCTGCCACCTTGGTATACCATGACGCATCAAACTTCCATTTGTAAAACTCCAACCATTTAGTTTTTGATATTGGATCTGCATTTTTATAATCAATCTTATCAAACAAAGAATAAGGCGGTGTAAATTGCAATGAAAGTGTAATATTAGAACCCGAGCTTGGGTAAATAGGCACATTGGTTGAATTTCTACCTAGAATAACTTTAAAACTTAAATTATTTGATTTGCCGGCAGGGATATTTGCCCAGTAAACATTGCCTGCTATGTCTGGATCATTGTTATACAATTGATATCCCAATTGGTATTGCAAAGTAAAAAAGTCATCAGGCCATCTGAGGCGTTTTCCTAATCCAATTGAGGCTCCCGTAGTATATAAACCAGAACGCAACTCTCCTTGCTTTCCATTTGATTGAATAGAATGGTAAACAGATACCGTTAAGGCGTTTGGACGTTTTCCTCCAAGCCAAGGTTCAGTAAAACTGGTAGAATAAGATTGGTAATAGGTGCCATTTGTTTGCGCCCTCATAGATAAACGTTGCCCGTCTCCAGATGGAATAGGGGCCCAATTTTTTGCACTTAATGATTTACGTGCAGAAAAATTATTTAAGCTCAAACCTAAAGTACCAACCACAAAACCGGCACCCCAACCGCCGCTTAATTCAATTTGATCGTTTGGTCTTTCTTCCACCTTGTACTCAATATCAACTGTTCCAGTAACTGGGTTCGGAACAGGATTAACATTTAATGCCTCAGGATTAAAATAGCCAATTTGAGAAAGTTCACGTAAAGAACGCGTAATGTCTGAACGACTAAATAGCATACCCGGTTTGGTTCTTAACTCACGCAAAACAACATGGTCGCTGGTTTTAGAATTTCCCTTAACAGTAATATTATTGATATAGGCTTGGTTGCCTTCAGAGATTCTAATCTCCATATCAATTGAATCATGTTCAATTAATACTTCAACCGGCTCAACCCTAAAAAACAAATAACCATCATCCATGTATAAAGTGCTCAAATCATTGCCATCTTGGCTCATATTTAGCCTTTGGTCTAAAACAGATTGGTCATAAACATCACCACGTTTGATGCGCAAAAGTTTTGTTAGGTCCTCAGATTTATATTTTGAATTTCCAATAAAACTGATGGTTCTAAAATAATATTTCTTGCCTTCAAATATGCTCACGTTAATTCTTACACCTTTGGCATCGCGCCAGATTGAATCAGAAACAATTTGTACATCTCTATACCCTAAACTCAAGTACTTATCAATTACCTTTTGCTTGTCTTCAGTATATTTTTCTTCAATATATTTAGATTTGGTAAAGAAGAAATATTTAGGCTTGGTATCTTTCATCACCTTTCTCAACTTAACTGTTTCAATGGTTGTATTACCAGAAAATGTTAAATCAGAAATCACAATTTTCTTACCTCTGTTCACATTAATTTTCAAACGAACTGTGTTTCTCTTTAAGTCGTCTGGTATTTGTTCAAAAGTGGCATTGGCATCTAAGTATCCCTTCTCTTCAAAGAATTTAGAGATTTCACGATTGGTGCTATTTAATACATTTTCTGTAATAATCTGACCTGCCTTAATGGTTAACCCTTCACGTAACTCTTCTGCTTTACTTTTCTTCAAGCCTTTAATAGTAAAAGAAGATAAACGCGGTTTTTCTTTTAAATAAATGTCGAACCAAATTTTATCATCTTCAATTTTCTTGACAGAAATTTTTACATCTTCAAATAATTTTTGTTTCCAAAGATTTGAAATCGCTTTAGAAATATCCTCGGAAGGAATTCTAATTTTCTGCCCAATTTGAAGACCACTCAAAACAGACAATACGTTTTTATCGTAGTATTCAGTTCCAATAATTTCTATACCTGCAACAATGTATTGTTTAGGATTACTGTAGTTTAAATTATAATAACTACTAGGAATTTTAATTGCAGCCGAGTCTTGTGCGAAGCCTTTTTCAGCCAAAACAGATAGGATCGCAAACAATATTAGAAAAACTTTTTTATTCATACTCAATTGCTTAATTGCTCGCTAATTTTTCCGAATCTGCGTTCACGGTTTTGGTAATCAAATATGGCTTGAAATAAATCCTCTTTTGTAAAATCTGGCCAAAGTTTTTCGGTAAAATACAATTCACTATAGGCAATTTCCCACAACAAAAAGTTACTTATTCTTTGCTCGCCACTTGTTCTAATTAATAATTCTGGATGTGGCATCCAATGGGTCGACAAATATTTATCGATCACTTTGTCGTTTATAGCTAATGGCGCTAAAGTTCCAGCAGCAGCATCTGCTGCTATTTTTTGTATTGCCTGAACCATATCCCATTTAGCGCTATAGCTTAAAGCCAAAACCAAATCCATACGGGTATTGTTTTTGGTTTCTTCCATGGTAAGCAACAATTGTTTTTGACACTTTTCAGGCAAATCTTGATGATTCCCAATAAATGATAAACGAATATTGTTTTTCATAAGTGTTGGCAATTCCTTACGCATGGTATCAACTAACAACTCCATGAGCGCACGAACCTCCAAAGCTGGACGGTTCCAATTTTCTGTTGAAAAAGCATAAAGCGTTAAATATTTTACACCTATTTCAGCACACGCTTCCGTAATTGTTCTTACAGTAGAAACGCCTGTTTGATGTCCAAACATTCTAAACATACCTTTACCCTTTGCCCACCTTCCATTTCCATCCATAATGATGGCAATATGTTGTGGAATTTTTACCGGGTCTAACTTTTCCTTCAAACTCATTTTTTTCACGTATTCTCTGCCTGCTATCTAAGATATAGGCAAATTTAAAAAAATCTAGGACACTTTCCTTTGGTACGTAAGCGCATTGAAAACCCCACACTTAAATTCATATACCAATCATTATGACCTGGATCACCTCTTTTATAACCCTGTTTAAATTGAGGGACCCCAAATTTTTCAATCGACCTATCAGTAAGGGTTGATCCAATTAGACCACCATCACTAAAGCGCGATTGAATATCTGGATAAACATTACTTACATCATCTAAATAATCGGTAAATGTTTTTCTAAAGCCCAATTGACTTTCAAAAGCAAAACGATTATTAAACATATATTTAATTCCAATTCCAAAGGGTATAGCCATTCCAAATGTTGAATAAGCTACATTCTCTGTTCTATAGTTCCTCAAATCATACCAAACGCCATTTAAATAGGCTTGTGGATTGTGCGTAAAAACGCCCATGCCAACAAAAACGTAGGAAGTAAAGTGCTCATGCAAAACATGCGTACCATATTTCAAGTAATTAAACTCTACCAATAGAGAGGCCTCGTTCAATTGATTTTTAAAACTCAAATTCCTAATTTGACTATTTGTAAAATTAGCATCGCTTCCTGTAATGGTAAACCTATTTAATTCTGCTCTAAGCGCCCAAGTATGGTTTAAATTTATTCTCGCAAAAACACCTGCCATTGGATGAGTTTCTTTAGCCTGAACCATTGGAGCTAAATCTCCCCAATAATTGCATAAGCCTGCATTAAAACCAAATTCGGTTTTTTGAGCAAAGCTATTTTGGCTAAATAACCATAAAACAAGTAACAGGCATTTTTTCATGAAGGCTTAGAATGTTGGGCATCCTTGCCCTCTGAATCTAATTGTATAAGAAAGTGTAACACCGGCCATAAAGTAGATGTCGTTTTCAAAACCTTTCTTATCGCTTCTTTTATCACCTTCATTAAACATATACGCCAATGACATTGGATCTGTAGCACTTGGATCTACATTTCCATTTAACAATTCCCAAGAACGATCGCCCATTAATAAACCTGCTCTTCCGGTAGCGCCATTTACAACTGATGGACTCGCATATCTACCTCCTACATCGTCTAAATAATTTGTATTGGTAAACCTAACTCCAGCCTCAAAACCCAAGAAAAAATCATCTCCAATTTTCTGTCTAAAACCCAATCCAATTGGTAAACACAAAGCTGTGAGTGGATATTTTTTAGTATCGTTATAGGTAGTTGAACCCTGACCAATTGTGGCTAATGGTTGCAATTCAATTACTTTTCCATTGAAAGTTGATTTAGGGTTAAAATTGAATATGCCTAAGCCAACAAATACATAAGGTACAAATTGACGTGCTGTATATGAATTTAAATTATTTGGTAAAAAATTGTATTCTGCATGAACAGAGAATTCATAGACATCTGAATAAAAATTCAAATTGCGGTACTTATTAAACTCAAAGTTTTCAGTAACTGCTTGCTTTAAAACATAGGTTCTTTTTTCACTTGTAAAATTCTTATCGTCGCCAGAAACCCTGCCGTAACCAAAAGATCCGCTCACTGCAAACTTTGGCGAAAAATTATACCTGCCAAAAACAGATCCCGACATATGGGTTTCTTTCATGAGTATAGATTCATTACTCAAGTCACCAGAATAATTGGAGGCTCCTAATAGAAGTCCAATCTCTACTTGTTGTGCATGGGCCATCAATCCTAAAAAGATTGAACAGCATAATAATACTTGGCGTTTCAACTTGTCCATAAAAGCAAAAATACTGAAAAATAGGAAACCGACAACTTTAACGGCCGCTAAACTGAAAATGATACAAAATTTATGGCTTTTTTAGGTAATTTTTTCTGTTTGCCTGAGCCGAAAGGCCTTTAATTCCTGAAATTTCGGTTATCGTAACCCCACATTAATTTTTCTCGCAAGGTTTGTAAGTAATCGTCGCCGTTCATTCTAACCAAATTTAGGCAGAAATCGGCCTTTTTAATGGCCAATTGGGTTTGATTATTGATACTTTCAGAGCGTGAATCAAGGGTTGCAAGAAAGGTACTACCTCGCCCCTCCACTTCAAAAGAGATGACATTCTGGTCTGAAATAATCATTGGGCGCACATTTAAATTGTGCGGGGCTATTGGCGTAATTACAAAACTTTGGGAAGCAGGATAAAGAATTGGCCCTCCGCAACTTAGGTTATAGCCAGTAGAACCAGTTGGGGTAGAAATTATTAAACCATCACTCCAATAGGAGTTCAAAAACTCTCCATTGATATAGGTATGAATGGTTATCATGCTTGAACTGTCTTTCTTATGAATTACAAAATCGTTGAGTGCATATTTTACGCCACCAAACATGTTTTTATCTGAAGACAATTCCAATAGCGTACGCTTATCTATGGAGAAATGTCCTTTTTCCAATTCGTCTAACAAATTCACGGCATCATCAGCAGCAACACTTGCTAAAAAGCCTAAACGACCAGTATTGATGCCCACCACAGGAACAGGAGCATCTTTTAATATTTCAACGCAACTCAATATAGTACCATCGCCACCAATACTAATTAAAAAATCATATTGGGTAGGTTCAAAATCATCTCCATCTCCAAATGTTTTTAATCCAATTGGTAAATGCAATCCATTTCTAATACAATCGTCGTAGTATTTTCGATAAATACAAAAAGGAATTTCCCTTTCTAATAGGGCATCAAAAAAATGTTGAATTTCAACAAACTTTTCATCCTTAAAGTACTTCCCGTAAATGGCTAATTTCATTTTTAGGTATTTAAATATTTTACCAACCAATTATACCTATCGTCTAAAGAATTATTAGGATCTGTAGGCGAATTGGTATAAATAATTTTATAGGAAAATCTTTCCAAACTTGCAATTACATGAGTAAGGTATAGCTTGTTTAATTTAATTGAAACCAATAACATGTTATTTTCATCTCTTAGATTTTCAATCATCAAATGAATTATTTTGGCATCATTGCTTTCACAAATTCTAGAAATTTCTGCCAATGAATAATGGATTGCAGCAACCTCAATTACCAAAACAGAACCCTCTTGCACCAAGGCAGAATGGGCATAAGCGTAATTACTTATATCTTTTGCGCAAACTATTCCTAAGTATTGTTGGTCCGAACCAATCACCGCCAATGAATTCAAATCGTATTGATTCATTTGCTTCATCAATTCAAACAAATGTGTAAATTCATTTACAACATACACATCCGTATTTAATTCCATTATTTGGTCAATGCGTTTACTGTCATTTTCAAATAACATTGGTTTTTTAACTATTCCTAAAACCTTAGCGCTTTCTACCACTGGCAATTCTTTCACCAACCAATCTTCCATAAAAAGCATAGCAGATTCAGCAGAATCTGATTTCTTTAATGGAAAAATTTCGTTTGAAATAAATTGCTTAGCAAACATCTTATGAAGGGATGTGTTTCTTATAAAACTGATCGGCCAAAATATTAAATTCTATAGGCTGCTCCATCATTGGCGCGTGCCCGCATTTATCTATATAATGTTTTTCTGAATTGGGAAATAATTCATGAAACTCGTCACAAACCTCTGGTGGAGTAATGGTATCTTGAATTCCCCAAATCAAACAAACTGGCATTTTAAAATTAGGAATATCCTTACGCATATTATGCCTAATTGCAGATTTAGCCATGGTTAAGATCCTCAAAAGTTTGCCTTTGTCTTGAATAGTTTCATATACCTCATCTACCAATTCATCAGTAGTAGAGGCTGGATCGTAAAAGGTTAAACTAATCCTATCACGTAAGTATTGTTTGTCGCCTTTGCGCGGATAGCTTGCACCAAATGCATTTTCATATAAGCCCGAACTTCCAGTTAATAAAAGCGTTTCAACCTTACTTGGATATTTTTTAATATACACTAAGGCAACATGGCCGCCTAAAGAGTTGCCCAAAATATGTACTTTTTGAAAGCCCTTAAACTCAATAAAATCATGAATAAAGTTTGCCAAGCCTTCAACGCTGAGCTTTAAAATATTCATTTCAAATATGGGCATAATAGGAATTACCACTCGGTGATTCTTGCTAAAGTGCTTTAATACATCGTTCCAGTTGCTTAAAGCACCAAATAATCCATGCAAAAGAAGAAGCACCTCACCTTCACCTTGATCGATGTAATTGTATTTCCCCTCTTTGTGAATTTGATAATCCATTCAATATAATCTTAGTCAAATATAGGCAAATTTAATTTTGAGCAATTTTTTTCGCCATTTCTATAAAGTTTTTTATCATTTGCAAGCCATCCTTGGTTTCGCAACTCTCCGGATGAAACTGCAAACCCCATATTGGTAAGCTACAATGTGCTAAACCCATTACCTCTTCGCTACTCAAACAAATAACATTTAATTCATTAGGTAAGTTTTTGAGAATTAGCGAGTGATACCTAGTTGCCTTAAAACTTTTTGGAATACCTGTAAATAGATTATCGCCAAAGTGATGGTGCAAATCAACTTTCCCATGCCTTGGCTTTTGCGCCTTTTCTAAAAGTGCCCCAAAATGCAAACCAATTGCTTGGTGCCCAAGACAAATGCCTAAAATGGGAATTTTACCAATAAAATTTGGCAAAACTTGCATTAAAAATCCTGCTTCGTTTGGCGTTTCAGGACCAGGAGAAATAACCAAGGCATTAAAATTCTCAGGATTAACTTCCAATAAGAGGGGTTCATCGTTCCTACAAACTACACATTCCAAATCACATTGCTGGAGATAATCCGCCAACATGTAAGTAAATGAATCATAATTATCTATTAACAATATCCTCATTTCACCAAACTATTATACGCCAATAAAACGTCTTCAACAGCAATATCATTTATAAAAAATGGCGAGCTGTATCTTGTTGCTTGAATGGCTTTTTCTTCATTTGCTAACAAGCTGTAAAAACCCTTTGGATAGAGTGTCACCATATTTTTGCAAGTATTTTCTGGGTAGGGAGCAAACCTGCCATAATGCCTGCCACTCAGCAAACAAATACATGGAGTAGCTGTTGCAGCAGCAATATGAAATGCACTCGAATCATTGGTAATTAAGCATTTTGAATTAGCAATAAATTGAACGAGTGCAGGTAGGTCTGTTTTTCCGCATTCATTAAACACTCCGGCTATTCCATTTGTTGCTTCAATTATTTCAAGGCCTAACTGAAAATCGGATTTTGCCCCGCATATATAAATAGGTAAGTCATAACTTTTCCTGTATTCAATTATCCAAGCGCCAAAGTTTTGGGTCGACCATTGTTTTATTTTTTCGCCGGCACCGGGGAACAAAACAATATAATTCTGCGCAACACGAGGAGGCAAAATAATTTGAGGCTTTTGGATATCTAAATTTGCGTTCAATACTTTTTCAAAAAATACTTTGTTTCTATTGAACTCAAAAATAGGTTTTGAATTTTCTGTTATTAATTGCGTAAACCAATTATCAGAAATGGCTTTCAACAAACCAATATCATTGGCACTATCGCCTTTTGAACCAATTTTATTGGGAGCAGCGCTTGCACGCATAATACTATCTCCCCACAGAAACTCTCTGCTAAAATTTGCTTGAAGGGCTGTTTCAAATCCTTTGGAGTGGATAGAACCTAAGATTTTTTTGCGGTAAATAGGATCTGTTGCAAATCTTTTTTTATTGATCCAAATAAATTCATCCGCCAAACCAGCATCCAAATGTAAGGCAAGGTCTTTCCAAATTTCATTTCCCACAAGGGTAATATGGTAGTTTTTAAAACGCTTAGATTGGCGAACCTCTTGAATAAAATTTCGAAAAAATATATAATCGCCAATTGCTTCTACCTTTACTAAAAGTAAGGTGTTGGTTCGAACCGAAACCTTATGGCGCAATAAAATACTATCGCGAAACGCACATACAATGCAGTGATAAAAATGTCTAAATCTGAGTAATCGGCGCCAATTCATTCTCATCAAAGAAAATGAATTTATATGAACTAGTCCAATTTTAATGACAATCTTTCAATTCAGATTGTTCTATATTGATCTTTGGACTTAAATAAGGAATGCCTAAATTAAGTCCTCGGACAATAAACAATGTAGCTATTAATATTGCAAATACAGGGCTCAAGCGATTTATTTTACCCCTTACTTTAATAGATAAAAACTGCCCAATAATAGAAACACCGTACATTAATGGCAAGGTTCCTAAACCAAATAATAACATAAACAATACACCCGCAAAAGCATTTTGAGTGGCACTTGCCCCAAGCACGGCAATGTATACAAAACCACAAGGGAGCAAGCCATTAAGCATACCAATGGCTAATAAGGCAAACAAAGATTTAGATTGAAAAAGCTTTTGGACAAATTTTGAAGATAACATTGAAAACGGATTGAAGGAAAATGAACCAATTTTCAAATAATTGAAAAGCACAATAAATAGAATTAGCAAGCCAATAAAAATACTTAAGCTTTGCTGAAAGCCAGCCAATTTTATACCTAATCCAAAGCTACCAAATACAAAACCTAAAAAAGCATAGCTACTAATTCTACCTGCGTTGTAAAGCAAGCGCCCTATAAAAAATTTAAGCCCCTCCTGTTTTTTCCCAGGCAAGGCAAAGGCAATGGGTCCGCACATGCCTGCACAATGAAAACTACCAATTAAACCAGTTAGAAAGGCTGTTAAAAAAAGCATTAGCGATCAAACTCTTTTTCTATTTTGTATTCTTTTTCACCAAGCTTCCATGTCAATACCGCCTTCCATTTCCCCGCAGCTAAATCTTCTACAGAATGCATCAGTTGCTTACCTGAAAGAATTTGTGTTTTAATTTTTTGATCCATTTTAGGATTAGAAGGACGGTAGTATTGAATAATTGCCTCTGAAATATCTCCAGGAGAAGACTTTTCAATTATTATAACTTTAGAAAATTTATTGGGTTTCATTTGAGCTTCACCAAAAGACAAAGTAATGGTAGTATCTGAAGCAGCATTATTATCAATTTCCTTTTGGTAGTTTAAGCCTTTTTCGTAGTAATTTTCATCCACTAAAGGCACGTCTTGGCGAGATATAACAATTACCATAGACACTACAAAAACCATAAAACACGCGGCAAAAAATACCAATTTTGTTCCCCAATTAATCTTCATGCTTTTCTCCTTTTTCTTTTTCTTTTAATTCTTCCTTTTCTTTTGAATAAACAGGTCCATTAAACTTAGATTTCATTTCTTCTATCAATGCTCCATTACTCCATACTTCAATGGTTACAGGGGTTGAAATTTTAGTAATACTGGCCCCATCCAACAGTAAGAAGAATGAACTTTCACCAACACTTTCCTTGTCTACTACAATATCCTTTCCATCAATAAATTTAATTTCTCCTTTTGGTTCAATTAATTTCAATTGAATTGGCAATTTATCAAAAGTTTTATTAACAAACTCAATACTGTATAAATTACTAATTTTTCCATTCTCTTGGGTTTGGTATAACATACCAGGTGTTCTGAGCATGGTTGTTTCAACCAATTTACGGGTAATTAATAGGTATAAGAAAACACCAAACAAGGCCGCCAATACAACACCGTAAGCGCCATTTCTAAAGTTCAATCCTATTTTTTTGCCTTCAATAATATTATTTACTGAGGCAAAACGAACCAAGCCTTTGGGTTGTTCAATTTTTTCCATTACCTCGTCACAAGCATCAATACAGGCGGTACAATTGATACATTCTAATTGTGTACCGTTTCTAATATCTATACCAGTTGGGCAAACACTCACGCATAATTTACAATCAATACAAGATCCTCTTGGCGCTTCTTCTTCGCCTTTTTTTAACTTACCTCTTGGTTCGCCGCGCACATGATCATAGGCTACTACCATTGAGTTTTTATCTAGCATCAATCCTTGCAAACGACCATAAGGGCAAATAAACACACAAACCAATTCTCTTAAGTGAGCAAATACCATATAGAAAACAGAAGTAAAAATGAGCAGAGATGCAAATTTACCCAAGTGATCCATTGGGCCATCTACCACCAATAATTTCAACTCTTCTATTCCAATAATATAACCAAGAAATGTATTTGCAATTAAAAACGATAACAAGAAAAAGATAATGTGTTTAAATGCTCTTTTGAAAATCTTTTCAGTATTCCATTCTTGATCCATCAATCTTTTTTGTTGCTGGTAATCTCCATCTATTAAATATTCAACCTTGCGAAACAACATCTCTAAAAAGATAGTTTGCGGACAAGCCCAACCGCACCATACACGACCAAATAGCACCGTAAAAAGCACTATAAATAATACAAAAGAAAGCATGAGCAAAGCAAACAGGTTAAGGTCTTGCGGCCAAAACACCATTCCCAAAATAATAAACTTGCGCTCTAATACATTTAACAGCAAAAGCGGATGTCCTTTAAATTTTAGAAAAGGCCCAACAAACATCATTGCCATAAAAAACCAACTTAACCAAGTGCGGTAATTGTAAAAACGCCCTTTCGGTTTTTTAGGAAAAATCCAAAGTCTTTTTCCTTCTTTATCTACGTTTGACAATTCATCGCGGAAATGTTCATCGGCTAATGGATGTGCGCTTTTCATGCTCTATAATCATTAAAAAAAAAGAAGCTTAACAGCTAGTAAAATTACAACTGTTAAACTTCTTTTCGTGTAAAAAAATCGAAATATTCCTAGTGTTATTTTCTGCTTGTAGTATCTTTTGCTATAATAATAGAATCACCTGGAGCAACAGTACCTGCTTCAGTGAATAAATCACCTTGAGGCTCTTTAGCTTTTGCAGGAGTAGTACCTTGAAGTGATCTAACATAGGAAGCCAAGGCTTGAATTTGCTTGCCACTAAAAGTGTTTTGCCACGAAATCATACCTTTTGCAGGCACACCGTATTTAATGGTTTTGAAAATAGACTTAACATCACCACCATGAATCCAATATTTATCTGTAAGGTTCGGACCTACCATACCACCGCCATCTGCAAGGTGGCAAACAGCGCATTTTTCTTTGAAAATTACACCTGCATCTGCAATTGCTTTTGTATCGGTTAATTGAACAACATTGTTTTCATCAACTAGGTTACCAGTTTTCTTCAAATAGGCGTCAACTGAAACTTTTGACTCATCAACAGCAATGGTATACTCTTCTGTTTGTAACTTACCAATTTTAAGTACATGGTAATTTAACAAGTATAAAAATGCTACACCAATGGTAATATAAAAAATGAAATTGTACCAAGGAGGTGTAGGATTATCTAATTCTGAAATGCCATCAAAATCTTCATCCAAAATCAATTCTGCTTCGGTTTTTTCAGATTTTAATGCGGCAAATTTTTCCCACCAACTAATTTGTTCTTTACCTTGGTTGGCAGCGCGCAATTTTTGAATGGCAGCACTTAATGAACCTAACAAGAAAATCACAAACAAAAGCAGAACAGCGTTAACTGCAATTAGGACGCCAGTAAGGCCAATTCCCGAATCTGCACCTGCTGCATCAGCAGTTTGAGCTGATATAGTGCCAGCCATTAATAGCATAGCCGACAATGTAAATAATTTATTCTTCATGATATTATTATTTTATTATTCTAATGGTTTTTGCTCCATGTCTTTGATGTAACTTTTATCGGCTTTAAAAACCCATACCAATACTCCCAAAAAGAATGTCATAAATACAATCAAAGAGAATATGAGGTATCCCGAATGAAATACACCAGTAAGATTTTGGATATGTTGCTTAAACATGGATGAATTATTTACTAGCGGTGTGACTTAATTTAATATCAGTACCAAGTCTTTGCAAGTAGGCAATTAAAGCCACCAATTCTTTATTGGCCTCAATTGGATATCCTTCTTTATTTAAGCCATCAGCAATTTTAGTGGCTTGTGCCAATAAATCTGCTTCTGCTTGCGTTTCGTAACCTTTTTCATAAGGTACCCCTAAAGTACGCATGGCATTAATCTTATCTGCTGTATTAGATGTATTCAAATCGTTTTCTAATAACCATGGATAAGCAGGCATAATAGAGCCAGGCGACATTTGGCGAGGATCAATCATGTGGTTATAGTGCCAACTGTTTGGATATTTACCACCCACACGCATTAAGTCTGGACCATTACGTTTAGAACCCCATAAAAATGGATGATCATAAACATATTCACCAGCCTTTGAGTATTCACCATAACGTTCGGTTTCACTGCGGAAAGGACGAATCATTTGTGAGTGACAACTAACGCAACCTTCACGGATATAAATATCTCTACCTTGTAATTCAAGCGGTGTATATGGTTTTACGCTGCTAATGGTTGCAATATTAGATTTAATGGTAAGCATTGGAATAATTTCAACCATACCACCAATTAAAATGGTTACAACAGTTAAAACCATAAAAGTAACTGGTTTGCGTTCAAACGCTTTATGCCAGAATGAATGCGATCCATGTGCTACATAATTTTTCTCTAATGCTGGAGCAGATGCTGCTTCATTGGCAATTAATTTACCACTTCCAGCAGTTTTTATTAAGTTGTAAATCATAATAAACAAACCACTTAAAAACATGGCACCACCTAAAGAACGCATCATATGCATAGGAATAACTTGCAATGTTGTTTCAAGGAAGTTTGGATATTTCAACATACCTTCTGGTAAGAACTCTTTCCACATCATACCTTGGGTAAATCCACTCCAATACATAGGAATAGCATAGAATAAAATACCTAAAGTTGAAATCCAGAAATGTGTATTTGCCAAGGATTTTGAATACAATTTAGTACCATAAATTTTTGGAACTATCCAGTAAAACATACCAAATGTCATTAAACCATTCCAACCCAAAGCACCCGTATGAACGTGTGCTACAATCCAATCTGTAAAATGCGCAATGGCATTTACGTTTTTCAAACTCAACATTGGACCTTCAAAAGTAGCCATACCATAAGCGGTAACACCTACAGCAAAGAATTTCAATACAGGTTCATCACGTACCTTA
>CANFHJ010000029.1 GCA_947446605.1 Bacteroidota bacterium
ATTAAAATTTGTACTTTCAACCGTAACTTATGTTCCAGGTAATGCGTACAGTGGAAATGGTGCTGCTAAATATGTGAAGGTAAATCATGATAATAAATTAAATATTGGAACCAATATGACCGTTGAGGCTTGGGTGTATTTAACTGATCCAAGTACTAGAAACCAAAAAATATATTCTAAAACTAAATTGCCAACTACCGGTAATGGTTATATTTTGGGAATTGAAAATGGTCAATTACATCCAGAATATTGGGACAATGCAGGGGTGAAAACAACACATACAAGTTCTGCCACTGTTGCTGCAAACACATGGACACACGTTGCCGTTACCTGGGAATCTGGTGTAGCTTTAAAATCCTATATCAATGGACAATTGGTTGCTTCATCGCCATTAACGTCTACTAATCCTATTGGTTTCAATGGATCAGAATTAGCATTAGGAATAGCCTCTTGGGATTTTGGTAGTTTCCCTGTTAATGGAATGGTTGATGAGTTTAGAATGTGGAATGCCACACTAGATTCAAGTACACTTCGCAAAAACATGCATAGAATGGTGCCTCCAAGCACTCCGGGCTTGGTTGCTTATTATCAATTTAATGAACCTTTCGCTGTTACACAAATTGGTGATGGTGTAAATGGTTTAGTTGGAAATGTAATTGGTTCTCCAGTATTAGCGGCTTCTAATCTGCCTGCAGGTGGAGATTCCTGTTACATTGTAAATAATGTTTATGGAAGTTCTTACGCCATGAAAACAATGGGCGTATCTATTATTGATCCATTTGACAATGCAGTTGATTTGGTAATGAATGAGGTGCCTTTGGCTCCAAATGCATTACCTACCGGTGCAGCGCATGTTTTAAGCAATAGATACTATATAGTAAATCCATTTGGGAATCCTGGAACATTTACCGCAGACTTAAATTTTGCACTTCCGCCATACCAAATTAGTTCTGCAGATACTGCCATGCGTTTATATAATAGATCGGCCTACAGCAATGGCGCATGGACTTTATTGCAAACAGTTGGTGCTAGCAATATCAGTGGAGGTGCTGTAACCTTTAATGGTATCAGCACCCTCGGTCAATTTACTTTGGCTTCTAATGGTAGCTCTCCCTTACCTGTTAGCTTATTAAGCTTTGGTGGTAATAGAATCAATAGTAATGTGCTTTTAAATTGGTTAACTGCAAACGAGGTAAATTGCCGTGGATTTGCAATTGAGAGGGGAGTAGGTTCACTAAATTTTGAAGAAATAGCCTATGTAGCAAGCAAAGGATCTAACAGCAATAGAAAGTTATCTTATGCCTTTAATGATCAAAATGCCCCTGCTCAAGAACTATTCTACCGCTTAAAGCAAATTGATTTGGATGGTAAATACAGCTATTCTCCTATTGTTTCTATTAAAGGAATCCAGTCAGAAACATCAACTGTGGTATATCCAAATCCTTTCAGTGGCAGAATTTGGATCGAAACCAATGCCAATGAAACTGTTCTTGTAAATATTTTTGACATTCAAGGAAGAAAAATATGGTCAAAAGAAATATTTAGTACTGGTAAAATTGAAATACCAACTTCTCAGGATTGGGAAACAGGGGTTTATTTTATACAACTAAATGATAAACAGCCAGTAAAAGTGCTTAAACAATAATTTTCACTTCTTTAAAAAGCCCCCAAGAAAAGCCTTGGGGGCTTTTTTTTGCCCATTTTTGAACCTATTTTTGGGTGTGAAAAAACATTATTTCAATATTATTTTCAACAAATGCTTGTTTAATAATGAAATAAGCCCTACGTTTGCGACCCCTTAAACGGGGCTTTTACGGAAAAGACTGATGGTTCTAGTTAGCAAGTAACCCGCTCAGCAAACAATATTTTTAATATTTTTTGTGTGCGCTCTTGCATAGCTAACTTCAATCACCTACCTTTGCCGTCCCATTTTTTAGACAATTATTGCGTATTTAACAGTAAGATATGCCTACTATTCAACAACTGGTTCGTAAGGGCCGCAACGATGTATCATTCAAGAGCAAATCACCTGCACTTGATTCTTGTCCTCAACGTAGAGGTGTATGTACCCGTGTGTACACTACAACTCCCAAGAAGCCTAACTCGGCAATGCGTAAAGTAGCTCGTGTTCGTTTAACTAACGGAAATGAGATCAACGCATACATTCCTGGAGAAGGACATAACCTACAAGAACACTCTATCGTATTGGTAAGAGGTGGTAGGGTAAAAGATTTACCTGGTGTTCGTTACCATATTGTTCGTGGTGCTTTAGATACTGCTGGTGTAGCTGGCCGTAACCAAAGACGTTCGAAATACGGAACTAAAAAACCTAAACCAGGTCAAGTAGCTGTAGATCCTAAAGCTAAAAAGAAATAATTACCAAGCGTAATCAATTAATCAGATGAGAAAAGCAAGAGCTAAAAAGCATATTTTGTTACCTGACCCGAAGTTCAATGACGTTCTGGTAACCCGCTTTGTAAATAACATGATGTTAGAAGGTAAGAAAGCAACCGCTTATGGTGTTTTCTACGCAGCATTAGATAAAGTAGAAGCCAAAGCGCAAGAGCCTGGTTTGGATGTTTGGAAAAAGGCTTTAAATAATGTAATGCCTTCAGTTGAAGTAAAATCACGCCGTGTGGGTGGTGCTACTTTCCAAATTCCAATGGAAGTTCCTGCAGACCGCAAGGTGGCAGTAGGAATGAAATGGTTAATTAAGTATTCACGTAACCGTGGCGAAAAAACCATGGCAGATAAATTGGCTAATGAAATATTAGCAGCAGCTAAAAATGAAGGTTCATCCGTTAAAAAACGTGAAGACACTCATAAAATGGCTGACGCAAATAAAGCATTCTCGCATTTTAAAATTAGCTAATTAATAATTAAGAGGAATCAATAAATGTCTCGCGACCTTAAATATACAAGAAATATCGGTATTGCTGCCCACATTGATGCGGGTAAGACTACAACTACCGAGCGTATTCTTTACTATGCTGGAGTGAACCACAAAATTGGTGAAGTACATGATGGTGCTTCTACAATGGATTGGATGGTTCAAGAAGCTGAACGTGGTATAACAATCACCTCTGCTGCTACAACTGTAGAATGGAAATACCGCAACCAGAACTATCATATGAATATTATTGATACTCCTGGACACGTAGATTTTACCGTAGAGGTAAATCGTTCATTGCGCGTTTTGGATGGTCTGGTATTCTTGTTCTCTGCTGTTGATGGTGTTGAGCCTCAATCTGAAACCAATTGGAGACTTGCAAACAACTATAATGTTGCTCGTTTAGGTTTCGTAAATAAAATGGACCGTTCTGGTGCCGATTTCTTAAACGTTGTAAAACAAGTGAAAGAAATGTTAGGTAGCCATGCAGTTCCATTGCAATTGCCTATCGGTGCTGAAGATGGTTTCAAAGGAGTTGTTGATTTAATCAACTTCCGTGGAATGATCTGGAATGAAAATGATAAAGGTATGACTTATGAAACAATCGATATCCCTGCGGATATGATTGAAGAAGCTACCGAGTGGAGAGAAAAATTGCTTGAAGCAGTATCAGAATATGATGATAAATTGATGGAGAAATTCTTCGAAGATCCATCATCAATTTCAGAAAGAGAAATCTTAGATGCATTGCGTAAAGCAGTTATTGACATGAAAATCGTTCCTATGTTGTGCGGTTCTTCATTCAAAAACAAAGGTGTTCAAACAATGTTAGATTTGGTAATGGAGTTACTTCCTAGCCCAATCGATAAAAAAGGTGTAATTGGTACACATCCTGATACCGGTGCTGAAATTACTCGCCAACCTAGTGTTGATGAGCCTTTCACAGCTTTGGCATTCAAAATTGCAACTGATCCTTTCGTTGGTCGTTTAGCTTTTATGCGTGCTTACTCTGGTAAATTGGATGCAGGTTCTTATGTGTTAAATACACGTAGTGGCAACAAAGAGCGTATCTCACGTATCTTCCAAATGCATGCCAACAAACAAAACCCAATTGAAGCGCTTGAAGCAGGTGATATTGGAGCAGCAGTTGGTTTTAAAGATATCAAAACAGGTGATACTTTGTGTGCTGAGAAATTCCCAATCATCTTGGAAGCAATGGATTTCCCTGATCCAGTTATTGGATTAGCGGTTGAGCCAAAAACCCAAGCAGATTCAGATAAGTTAGGTATGGCTTTAGCTAAATTAGCTGAAGAAGATCCAACTTTCAAAGTTCATACAGATGAAGATAGTGGTCAAACCGTTATCTCTGGAATGGGTGAATTGCACTTAGAAATTATTGTTGATCGCTTGAAACGTGAGTTTAAAGTAGAAATCAATCAAGGTGCGCCACAAGTATCTTATAAAGAAACAATCACAAAACCAGTTTCTCACCGCGAGGTATACAAGAAACAATCTGGTGGTCGTGGTAAGTTCGCAGATATTCAATTCGAGTTGATCCCAGGATCAGCAGAGAAGCCAGGTTTAGAGTTTCTTAATGAGATTGTTGGTGGTTCAATTCCAAAAGAATTTATCCCTTCAATTGAAAAAGGATTTAAATTGGCAATGCAAAACGGTGTTTTGGCCGGTTATGCAGTTGAAAGTTTGAAAGTTCGTTTGTTTGATGGTTCATTCCACGCAGTTGACTCGGATGCATTGTCATTTGAAATAGCAGCGAAAATGGCTTTCAAAGAAGCATCTAGAAAAGCTAGTCCTATCTTATTAGAGCCAATCATGAAAATTGAGGTGATTACACCAGAGATTAACATGGGAGATGTAATTGGTGACTTAAATAAGAGAAGAGGACAACTAGAAGGTATGGATACCAGAGCAGGTGCATCAGTTGTAAAAGGTAAAGTTCCATTGGCAGAAATGTTTGGATACGTTACTCAATTGAGAACCCTTTCTTCTGGTCGTGCAACTAGCTCAATGGAATTCAGCCATTATGCAGAAGCACCTAGAAATGTTCAGGATGAAGTTTTAGCAAAAGTTAACGGAAAGGCAAAAGCTTAAAAAATATCATGGTTAGCCAAAGAATAAGGATTAAATTAAAATCGTTCGATCACAACTTAGTTGACAAGTCAGCTGAGAAGATTGTAAGAACTGTTAAGGCAACTGGAGCCGTAGTAAGCGGTCCAATTCCATTGCCAACTCACAAGAAGATTTACACAGTTCTACGTTCGCCGCACGTAAACAAAAAAGCTAGAGAGCAATTTCAATTATGCTCGTACAAAAGATTGTTAGATATTTACAGTTCAACCGCAAAAACTGTCGATGCTTTGATGAAGCTTGAATTGCCTAGCGGAGTGGATGTAGAAATTAAAGTTTGATAAAATACTATGTCAGGTTTAATAGGAAAAAAATTAGGAATGACCAGCGTCTTCGATTCAACCGGTAAGCAAATTCCTTGCACCGTAATCGAAGTGGGCCCTTGTGTTGTTACACAAGTGAAAACATCAGATACTGATGGTTACGCAGCTGTTCAATTGGCGTATGGAGATGCGAAAGAAAAAAACACTCCCGCTGCGCTAAACGGTATTTTCAAGAAGGCAAATACAAGCCCGAAATCGAAAATGGTTGAGTTTAAAAACTTTGAGCAAACATTAACTGTTGGCCAAGTTTTGAATGTAGACTTATTTGAAGTTGGAGAGTTTGTAGATGTTGTTGGTACCAGCAAAGGAAAAGGATTCCAAGGTGTTGTGAAACGTCACAATTTCCAAGGAGTTGGAATGCAAACACACGGTCAGCACAATCGTTTACGTGCCCCGGGTTCAATTGGTGCATCGTCTGATCCTTCAAGGGTATTCAAAGGTATGCGTATGGCCGGTAGAACTGGTGGTACTCGTATCAAGAAAACAAATCTTGAAATATTAAAAGTTCACAAAGATCAAAACTTATTGGTTGTTAAAGGATCAGTTCCTGGCCATAAGGGTTCAATTGTATTGATAGAGAAGTAACATGGAATTAGCAGTATTAAATACCAGCGGATCAGCCACAGGAAGAAAGGTTACCTTAAATGATAACATTTTTGGTATCGATCCAAATGACCACGCTATCTATTTAGATGTGAAGCAATACTTGGCTAACCAACGCCAAGGAACGCACTCAGCTAAAGAAAAAAGTCAAGTGAGTGGTTCAACTAAGAAATTACACAGACAAAAAGGTACTGGTGGATCCCGTAAAGGTTCTATCAAAACTGGTACATTTGTTGGAGGTGCCCGTATTCACGGACCACGCCCACGTGATTACAGTTTCAAATTGAACAAAAAATTGAAGCAATTGGCTCGTAAGAGTGCTTTGGCTTACAAGGCTAAGGAAAACAACATTCAAGTACTTGAAGTATTTACAATGGATGACCCTAAAACCAAAAACTACATTAATATTTTGAATGGGTTGAATTTGTTAAACAACAAAACTTTGTTAGTATTAGCAGATTACAACGAGAATATTTACAAGTCGGGCAGAAACCTTCCAAAAGCCAAAGTTATGGCTGCAAAGGATTTGAACACTTATGATATTCTTCACGCAGACAAAGTGATTTTTGTTGAGAATTCAGTTGAAGTTATTGAGAACATTTTAATTAAGGCATAGAATGATTATTTTACAAAAGCCTTTAGTAACCGAGAAATTTACAGCCATCAGCGAAAAGTTGAACAAGGTAAGTTTCATTGTGGCAAAAACTGCCACTAAAACAGAAATTAAAAAAGCTGTTGAAGAATTGTATAGCGTGAATGTGATTAACATCAATACCATGATATACGCAGGTAAATCAAAAGCCAGATTTACCAAAAGAGGCCACTTCTCTGGACGTAAGCCATCTTTTAAAAAGGCAGTTATTACATTACAAGAAGGTCAGAAAATTGACTTCTTCCAAAATATCTAATAAGAACGATGGGAATCAGGAAATTTAAACCAGTTACACCGGGTACTCGCTTTAGAGCTCAAAATACCTACGAGGAATTGACGCCTGACTATAAGGTTGAAAAGTCACTTATCGTGAGTTTGAAAAACTCAGGTGGTCGTAACAATTCAGGTAAAATGACAATGCGTTATATTGGTGGTGGAAGCCGCAAATTGTACCGTGTTATCGATTTTAAACGTAACAAATTTGGTGTTGAAGCTACTGTAGATTCAATCCAATACGATCCAAACCGTTCTTGCTTTATCGCTTTGTTGGCTTATACCGACGGTGAAAAGCGTTACATCATTGCCCCTAAAGGTTTAGATGCTGGTCAAACCGTTGTTAGCGGAACTGGTATCGCTCCTGAAATTGGTAATGCATTACCTTTAAGTGAAATTCCTTTGGGAACTACCATTCACAATATTGAAATTCATCCTGGTAAAGGTGGTCAAATGGCTAGATCAGCCGGTGCTGCAGCTCAATTATTGAATAGAGATGGTAAATATGCAACCGTGAAAATGGTATCTGGCGAAACACGTCAAATATTATGTGCTTGTTACGCTACTGTTGGTCAGGTTTCAAACCAAGATCACATGAATGAGCGTAAAGGTAAAGCGGGTGCTAACCGTTGGATCGGTAGAAGACCACGTACTAGACCAGTAGCAATGAATCCTGTGGATCACCCTATGGGTGGTGGTGAAGGTAGAGCTTCTGGAGGTCACCCACGTTCACGTAAGGGCTTGAAATCTAAAGGTTACAAAACCCGTACACCGAAGAAATATTCGAATTCATTTATCATTGAAAGTCGTAAGAAGAAATAACGAGATATGGCGCGTTCATTAAAAAAAGGTCCGTTTGTAGAAGTAAAACTTGAGAAAAAAGTTTTCGCTATGAACGATAGCAAAAAGAAATCAGTTATCAAAACCTGGAGTCGCAGGTCTATGATTACTCCTGATTTTGTTGGTCATACTTTTGCAGTGCACAACGGAAGTAAATTCATCCCTGTGTATGTAACAGAAAATATGGTAGGCCATAAGTTGGGCGAGTTCGCTCCAACCCGTACATTTAAGTCGCATCCTACTAAGAAAGATTAATAAGAATGGAAGCAGTAGCTAAATTAAATAATTGCCCTACCTCTCCACGTAAAATGAGGTTATTGGCCGATTTGATCCGCGGAAAGCGTGTGGAAGATGCATTCAATATTTTGGTATTTAATGCAAAAAAAGAGAACTCACTCCGTTTGGAGAAACTTCTCCGTTCTGCCATTGCCAACTGGGAACAAAAGAATGAAGGTAGTAAGGTAGAAGACAGCGAATTGGTTATTAAAACCATTTTCGTAGATGGTGGTGCTATGGTAAAACGGATCAGACCTGCTCCTCAAGGTAGAGCTCACCGTATACGCAAGCGCTCAAATCATGTGACTTTGATTGTTGATACGAAAGCAGCAACAACCAAAGCCGTTAGTAAAAAAACAATAGAAAACGCATAATATAATCAGAATGGGACAAAAGGTTAACCCAATAGGTTTACGTTTAGGAATTATCAGAGGCTGGGAGTCTAACTGGTATGGAGGCAAGAACTTTGCTGAGAAACTTATCGAAGATGAGAAAATCAGAAAATATTTAAATGCTCGTATTACAAAAGGAGGTATCGCAAAGATTATTATCGAGCGTACTATCAAACGTGTAATCATTACCATTCACACTTCACGTCCTGGTATCGTAATTGGTAAGGCGGGCTCTGAAGTTGATAAGATCAAGGAAGAAGTTAAGAAGCTTACTAAAAAAGATGTTGCAATCAATATTTTTGAAATTAAGCGTCCTGAATTAGATGCCGTTTTGGTAGGCGAGTCAATCGCAAATCAAATTGTAGCTCGTGTTTCTTACAAACGTGCTGTAAAAATGGCCATCGCTTCAACCATGAGAATGGGTGCAGAAGGAATTAAGGTAATGGTATCTGGTCGTTTAAGTGGTGCTGAGATGGCACGTTCAGAATCTTTTAAAGAAGGACGTACACCATTGCATACTTTGCGCGCTGATATTGATTACGCAATTGCTGAAGCATTAACTGTTTATGGTAAAATTGGAGTTAAGGTATGGATTTGTAAAGGTGAAGTTTTTGGAAAACGCGACCTTTCGCCAAACTTAGGATTCAATAACCCTAACGATAAATCAGGCCCTTCAGGTCGTCCAGACAGAAGAGGTGGAGATAATAGAAGAGAAGGTGGCCGTGGTGGAGAGAGAAGAGAAGGCGGTAGAGGCGGAGAGAGAAGAGAAGGCGGTAACCGCGGTGGAGAAAGAAGAAGATAATCATTAATTGTTCGAAAGCTAAATAAACTGTAGAAATGTTACAGCCAAAAAAGACTAAATATAGGAAACAACAGAAAGGAAGAGTTAGAGGTAATGCCACACGTGGATTTACTGTCTCTTTCGGATCATTCGGATTGAAAGCACTTGATACGTGTTTCCTCACATCGAAACAGCTTGAAGCTGCTCGTGTGGCGCTAAACCGTTTCATGAAACGTGAAGGCCAAGTATGGATTCGTGTTTTCCCAGACAAACCAATGACACGTAAACCTGCAGAGGTTCGTATGGGTAAAGGTAAAGGAGCACCTGAATTTTGGGTAGCTAGATGCCGTCCAGGTACTATTATTTTTGAAGCAGATGGCGTTCCTATGGCCGTAGCTCAAGAAGCAATGCGCTTGGCATCCCAAAAATTGCCAGTTATTACCAAATTTGTTGTTAAACCTGAATATAGCGAATAATTATGAAGAACGCCGAAATCAAGGAATTGTCCAATAAAGAATTGGCAGCCAGGATCAGAGAAGAGAGAGCCGGTTTAACCAAAATGGTTTTAAATCACGCTGTTTCTCCTGTAGAAAACCCAAATATTATTAAAGAAAACAAGAAGTTAATTGCACGTTTGTTAACGGAACAAAGAATGCGTCAATTGGCAAACGTTCAATAATCATTGAATATGGAAAATACAATCGAAGAAAGAAACTCGAGAAAAGTCATCATCGGAAAAGTAGTGAGCAATAAAATGCAAAAAACTATTGTTGTTTCCGTTGAACGTAAAGTAATGCACCCGAAATACGGTAAGTTCATTAAGATGACTTCAAAGTTCAAAGCGCACGACGAAAAGGGTGAATGCGGTATGAATGATATCGTTAAAGTTATGGAAACGCGTCCTTTGAGTAAAGACAAGCGTTGGAGATTAGTAGAAATCATTGAAAAAGCGAAATAACGATGATACAACAAGAAAGTAGATTAAAAGTAGCCGACAACAGTGGTGCAAAAGAAGTTCTTTGCATTCGTGTTTTGGGTGGAACAGCCAGACGTTACGCGTCAGTTGGAGATAAAATTGTAGTAAGTGTAAAGTCTGCAATTCCTTCAGGTACCGTAAAAAAAGGTTCAGTTTCCAAAGCAGTAGTTGTTAGAACCAGAAAAGAAGTTCGTAGAGCTGATGGATCTTATATCCGTTTCGACGATAATTCATGTGTATTGTTAAATGCGCAGGATGAACCACGTGCAACCCGTATTTTCGGACCAGTAGCTCGTGAGTTGAGAGAAAAACAGTTCATGAAAATTGTTTCATTAGCACCAGAGGTATTATAAAATGGAAAGAAAATTTAACAGCCAGACCAAACTCCATGTAAAAAAAGGTGACATGGTTCAAGTTATTACTGGAAACGACAAAGGCAAAAAAGGCCGTGTTGTTGAAGTGAAAACTGATAGCCTTAGAGCTATTGTTGAAGGCATAAACATTGTTAGCCGTCACACCAAACCAAATGCACAAAATCAAAATGGTGGCATTATTAAAAAAGAAGCCCCTGTTCATATCTCAAATTTAATGGTTGTAGATAAAGCAGGATTAGCTACCCGCATTGGCCGCAAGGAAAATGAAGAAGGTAAGTTGGTTCGCTTTTCTAAGAAATCATCTGGTGAAATTATAGATTAAGGAGAATTGTATGTATACGCCTAGATTAAAAGAAAAATACGCCAAGCAGATTGTTCCTGCAATGCAAGAAAAATTTGGATACAAAAACAGTATGATGGTTCCTAAGTTGTTGAAAATATGCATCAACCAAGGTATCGGACAAGCTGTTGCCGACAAAAAATTAATTGATCAAGCCCTAGAGGAATTGTCAATGATTGCTGGTCAAAAAGCTGTTGGAACACGTTCAAAGAAAGATATCTCAAATTTCAAATTAAGAAAAAATGTACCTATTGGTACTCGCGTAACCTTACGTGGCGATAGAATGTATGAGTTTTTAGATCGTTTGATCTCTATCTCATTGCCTCGTGTTCGTGATTTTCAAGGCTTGAAGTTGAAAGGTTTTGATGGCCGTGGTAACTATAACATGGGTATCACTGAACAAATCATCTTTGCTGAAATTGTAATGGAAAAAGTTAACCGTATCAATGGTATGGATATCTCATTCGTTACCTCAGCAACTACTGATGAGCAATGTTTAGAATTATTGAAAGAATTTGGTTTTCCATTCAAAAAAGCATAATTAACTAGAAGATGGCAAAAGAGTCAATAAAAGCACGTCAGCGCAAAAGAGAAAGATTAGTAGCACAATTTGCTACTAAGCGTGAGGCTTTGAAGAAAGCTGGAGATTCAGCAGGTTTACAAAAATTACCTCGTAATGCTTCTCCGGTTCGTTTGAAAAACCGTTGTAAATTAACCGGACGTCCCAAAGGATACATGAAGGATTTCGGAATTTGCCGTAACCAATTCAGAGAATTAGCCCTAATGGGTAAAATACCAGGAGTTACCAAAGCTAGCTGGTAGTATAAAGAAAAATTTGGTAAGGGATGCGAGTTGTTGTATATTCGCAGCCCTTTAATTTTTATAACAACAACAACTTAGTCGGTAAGAGTACAGCCTTGGCTAACTACCGGAAAGTATAATTAATAACATATGACAGATCCAATATCAGATTTTTTAACCAGGCTTCGCAATGCGATCAAGGCAAATCATCGTATTGTTGAAATTCCTTCCTCGGGCCTTAAGAAGGAAATCACAAAAGTTCTATTTGAAAAAGGTTACATCCTTAACTACAAGTTTGAGGATATTGTTAACCACCAAGGAACTATAAAAATTGCGTTGAAGTACCATCCGGTAACTAAAACCTCAGCAATCAAAAGTTTAGAAAGAATTAGCCGTCCAGGTTTGCGTAAATACACAGGTGCTGAAACAATGCCACGTGTAATTAACGGAATGGGTATAGCTATTGTTACTACTTCAAAAGGTGTAATGACCGATAAAGAAGCACGTAATCAAAACGTAGGTGGTGAAGTATTGTGTTACGTGTATTAATAGATAGGAGAAAAAAATTATGTCACGTATAGGAAAAGCACTTATAAAATTACCTGCCGGTGTAGAGGTGAAAGTTTCTACAGGGAATTTGGTTACAGTTAAAGGCCCTAAAGGCGAATTAACCCAACAATTAGATGTAGATATCACGCTTGAAGTTATAGATGGTAATGTTCAATTGAACCGCCCTACAGAACAAAAGCGTCATAAAGCCCTTCATGGTTTATACCGTTCTTTGGTTAACAACATGGTTACTGGTGTTACAACTGGTTACAAAAAACGCCAAGAATTGGTGGGTGTTGGTTACAAAGCTACCAATGAAGGAAATATATTAGACCTTACTTTAGGTTACTCTCACCATATTTATTTTGAAATTCCTAAGGAATTAACAGTTAAAACTGAACAAGATAAAGGTAAGAATCCTATTATCACTTTGGAAGGTACCGATAAGCAATTAATCGGACAAGTAGCAGCAAAGATTCGTTCATTGCGTGCCCCTGAGCCATACAAAGGAAAAGGTATCAAGTTTGAAGGAGAAACATTAAGAAGAAAAGCAGGTAAAACTGCTTCTAAATAATATTGAGCCATGTTTAGTAAAGAATCAAGAAGAAATAAAATTCGTGCCCGTATTCGCAGCCGCGTAACCGGTACAGCTCAAAAACCACGTTTATCGGTATTTAGGAGCAATAGGTTTATCTACGCTCAATTAATTGATGATGTTACTGGTGTTACACTGGTATCAAGTTCATCAAGAGCGTTAGACGAAAAAGTATCAAAAGTTGAATCTTCAACTTTGGTAGGTAAAACTTTGGCTGAGAAAGCGCTTGCCGCAGGTATTGCTGAAGTAGTTTTCGATAGAGGTGGTTACTTATACCATGGCCGTGTTAAATCATTGGCTGATGGTGCAAGAGAAGCTGGTCTTAAATTTTAATCATTCAGAAAAAGAGAATTATGTCAACAGCAAACATAAAAAAGGTTAAAACAACTGATATCGAATTGAAAGAGAAAGTTGTATCGATCAACCGTGTGGCTAAAGTTACTAAAGGTGGTAGAACATTTAGTTTTTCTGCTTTAGTTGTAGTAGGAGATGGAAACGGTGTCGTAGGATACGGATTAGGTAAATCATTAGAGGTAACTGACGCTATTTCAAAAGGTGTTGATGATGCTAAGAAAAACTTAATTAAAGTTCCAGTATTAAAAGGTACTGTACCTCATGAGCAATTGGGTAAATACGGCGGTGGTCGTGTATTCCTTAAGCCTGCCGCTCATGGAACTGGTGTAATTGCCGGTGGTGCAATGCGTGCAGTATTGGAAAGCGCTGGCGTAACAGACGTTTTAGCAAAGTCTAAAGGTTCTTCTAACCCACACAACGTGGTAAAAGCAACTATTAACGCTTTACTTGAAATGCGTGATGCTTTTACAATTGCTCAACAAAGAGGTATTAGTTTGAAAAAAGTTTTTAACGGAGAATAAGAACGATGGAAAAATATAAAATTACCCAAGTTAAAAGTACCATCGATAGAAAAGAAGACCAAAAACGCACAGTACGTGCTTTAGGTTTTACAAAAATGCACCAGAGCAGAGAAGTGGAAGGTACACCACAGATCATGGGAATGATCAATAAAGTTGCTCATTTGTTAAAAGTTGAAAAAATCTAATTGAGGATTAACAATGAAATTACATACATTAAAACCTGCAAGCGGTTCAACACATAAAGAAGGTAAGAGAGTTGGTAGAGGAGAAGGTAGTGGAAAAGGTGGAACAGCTGCTCGTGGTCATAAAGGAGCTGGTTCTAGAAGTGGTACCAGCACTAAGCGTGGTTTTGAAGGTGGTCAAATGCCTTTATACCGTCGTGTACCTAAATTTGGTTTCAAAAATTTGAACCGTGTAGAATACTCACCTATTAATTTAGATAAATTACAAGAATTAGCCGATAAAGGTATTACTCTAATAGATTCAGTTGTATTAAGAGAAAACGGATTAATTGGTAAAAGAGATCTTGTTAAAATATTGGCTCGTGGCGAAGTTAAAGTTGCTGTTCAAGTAAAAGCTGATAAATTTTCAGCTGCTGCTCAAAAAGCAATTGAAGCTGCTGGTGGATCAATCGTAAACAACTAGTATTAACCTTTAACACTTCCAAAGCAAGTGAAGAAAATAATAGAAACATTTAAAAACATATACAGAATAGAAGAGCTAAGGTATAAATTGGCCCTTACTTTCTGGATGTTGTTGGCCTACCGTTTGGGTACTTATGTTACCCTTCCTGGTGTGGATCCAAACATGCTTCAAGGTTCTGCCCAACAATCAAGTGGTGGTATTTTTGGTTTAATTAATATGTTCGCAGGAGGAGCCTTCGCAAGGGGTTCTATTTTTGCACTTGGAATTATGCCATATATCTCTGCCTCAATTGTAGTTCAATTATTGAGCTTGGCTGTTCCTTCATTCCAAAAAATGCAAAAGGAAGGCGAAGAAGGCCGCAGAAAAATCAATCAAATTACCCGTTACCTTACAATTGTAATTACAGCGGTTCAATCTATTGGTTTCCTAATAAATTTGAAAAGTGAAAATCCTCAAGCCATTGTATCAATTACAAATCCTGGTGAGATGTCGGATTTCATTTTTATGTTAACTGCCACTATCGTATTAACCTCAAGCACCATGTTTGTTATGTGGTTGGGTGAGCGTATTACCGAAAAAGGTATTGGTAATGGTATATCTTTAATCATTATGATTGGTATCATTGCTCGTTTACCGTTTGCATTAAAAGAAGAATTTAACTTTAAATTGTCTGAAAGTGGAGGAGGATTGGTGATTTTCTTAATTGAATTAGCTGCTCTTTTTGCTGTAATCATGATTACCATTCTATTGGTTCAAGGTACAAGGAAGATCCCTGTGCAATACGCTAAGAGAGTTGTTGGTAACCGTCAATACGGAGGGGTTCGTCAATATATTCCATTAAAAGTAAATGCAGCGGGTGTAATGCCTATTATCTTCGCTCAAGCTTTAATGTTTATTCCAAGTACAATCGCGCAGTTTTTTCCAAATTATGAAGCGATGCAAGGTGTTATGGCTGCATTCATTAATCCAATGAGCTGGACCTATAACATCACTTTTGGCTTGTTAATCGTAATTTTTACATATTTCTACACTGCTATTTCGGTTAATGCTAACCAAATCTCAGATGATATGAAGCGTAATGGTGGGTTTGTACCAGGTGTAAAACCGGGAAAATCTACAGCAGATTTTATAGATAACGTAATGTCTAGAATTACGCTCCCTGGAGCAATTTTCTTAGCATTTGTTGCCATATTGCCTTCATTGGCCAATGTTCTGAACATCAATAGTCAATTCGCTCAGTTTTATGGTGGAACATCTTTACTTATCCTTGTAGGTGTAGTATTAGATACCCTCCAACAAATTGAAAGCCACTTGATGATGAGACATTACGATGGTTTGATGAAGTCGGGTAGAATCAAAGGTCGTAATGCGGTGGGTGCAGCTGTTTAATTAAATTAAACGTTGACAATACCAAAAAATAACGTATTTTTGCTGCCCTTTTGCGGATAATATGCCAAAACAGTCGTTAATAAAACAAGACGGTACAATAACAGAGTCGCTTAGTAACGCGATGTTTAGAGTGCAGTTAGAAAATGGGCACGAGGTGATTGCCCATATCTCAGGAAAGATGCGAATGCATTACATTAAGATCCTTCCTGGAGATAAAGTGTCGATAGAAATGTCGCCATATGACCTTTCGAAAGGTAGAATTATTTACAGATATAAGTAAAAACTGGTAAAATGAAGATCAGAGCATCGGTAAAAAAGCGCAGTGAAGACTGCATTATTGTGAAACGTAAAGGAAGGGTTTACGTTATCAACAAAAAGAACCCTAAGTTTAAACAACGTCAAGGATAATATAGTAGTATGGCTCGTATAGCAGGTATAGATTTACCCAAAAACAAAAGAGGAGAAATAGGTTTGACCTACATCTTCGGAATTGGACGTGCAGTTTCACAACGTATTTTAACGGAATGTGGAGTTGATTACGACAAGAAAGTAAGCGAATGGAACGACGAAGAGTTGAATGCCATTCGTAAATTCGTGACTGAGAAAATCACTGTTGAAGGTGAATTGCGTTCAGAGCGTCAATTGAACATCAAGCGTTTGATGGACATTGGTTGCTACCGCGGTTTACGTCATCGTAAAGGTTTGCCAGTTCGCGGTCAACGCACTCGTACTAACTCACGTACCCGTAAAGGTAAACGTAAGACAGTTGCAGGTAAGAAAAAAGTAACCAAATAATCATTAAATAACTAATAATGGCTAGGGATAATAAGAAAGTTACAAAGAAGAGAGTTGTAAGCATCGATGCTCACGGGCAAGTGCATATCAAAGCTTCTTTCAATAACGTAATCATTTCCATCACTAACAGTACAGGTCAAGTTGTATCTTGGGCTTCTGCAGGTAAGATGGGATTTAGAGGTTCTAAGAAAAACACTCCATACGCAGCTCAAATGGCTTCTGCTGATTGTGCTAAGGTTGCAGTAGATGCAGGTATGAAGAAAGTAGATGTTTTTATTAAAGGACCTGGTTCAGGAAGAGATTCAGCAATCAGAACTTTACAAGCAAGTGGTTTAGAGGTATTGTCTATTACAGATATTACTCCATTGCCACATAATGGCTGTCGTGCACCTAAAGCACGTAGGGTTTAATTTTTAATAAAGAAGAGTAATGGCAAGATATATAGGACCAAAAACCAAAATCGCTAGACGTTTCAAGGATCCAATCTTCGGACCTGATAAGTCTTTTGAGAAAAGGCCGACACCTCCAGGTCAGCATGGTAATTCTCGTAAGAGAACCAAACAAACAGAATATGCAATTCAGTTGTCTGAAAAACAAAAAGCAAAATATACTTATGGTGTATTAGAGCGTCAGTTTTTCAAAACATTTGAATTGGCAGCCCGTAAAAAAGGTATCACTGGTGAAAACTTATTGAAATTCTTGGAAGCACGTTTAGACAATACCACTTTCCGTTTAGGTTTTGCTCAAACACGTAGCCAAGCGCGTCAATTGGTTGCTCATGGTCATATCAATGTAAATGGTAAGTTGGTTAATATTCCTTCATGCCAATTGAAACCAGGTGATGTTATTTCTGTACGTGAAAAATCTAAATCATTAGAAGTTATCACTGGTTCAGTATCATCTAGCAATCCAAAGAAATTTAACTGGTTAAACTTTGAAACCAAAGATTTATCTGGAACATTCATGGCTTACCCTGAACGTGACCAGATTCCTGAAAATATCAAAGAACAGTTGATCGTAGAATTGTATTCTAAATAATCATTTAATAAAGAATTATAAATGGGTATCCTTGCATTCCAAAAACCAGACAAAGTTATCATGCACAAAGACACTGAGTTCTTTGGGCAATTCGAATTCCGTCCGCTTGAAAAAGGATACGGAGTTACTATTGGAAATTCATTGAGGAGAATCTTATTATCTTCCCTAGAAGGTTATTCAATTACTTCAGTGAAAATCACTGGTGTAGATCATGAGTTCACAACCGTTAAGGGCGTTATTGAAGATGTTACAGAAATTGTAATGAACCTTAAACAAGTTCGCTTCAAAAGAATCGTTGATGGAGTTGATAACGAAAAAATTTATATCAATATCAAAGGTCAAGAGCAATTCTTAGCTGGAGAAATAGGCAAACATACCAACTCGTTCAGAGTTTTAAACCCTGAGCAAGTTATTTGTAACATGGAGCCTTTTGTTCAATTAGAAGTTGAATTGACTGTAGAAAAAGGTCGTGGTTACGTTCCAGCTGACGAGAATAAATCTAAGGATGCGAACATTGGTGTAATTGCTATAGATTCTATTTTTACACCTATAAAAAACGTTAAATATAGCGTTGAAGATTACCGTGTAGAGCAAAAAACAGATTACGAAAAATTGTTAATTGAAATCCAAACAGATGGTTCAATCCATCCTGAAGAAGCTTTGAAAGAAGCTGCTAAGATTTTGATCCAACATTTTATGTTGTTCTCTGATGAGTTAATTACTCTTGATACGCAAGTTAAAGAACCAACACAAGAAGTTGACGAAAATTACCTTCATGTTCGTAAGATCCTTAAAACACCTTTATCTGATTTAGATTTATCTGTAAGAGCATACAATTGCTTGAAAGCAGCTGATATCAAATCTTTGGCAGATTTAGTTTCATACGATATTGCTGATTTGTTGAAATTCCGCAACTTTGGTAAGAAATCATTGAGTGAATTAGAAGAATTGGTTCGCGACAAAGGTCTTACATTTGGTATTGATATTAGCAAATACAAATTAGACCAAGAATAATAGAATTGATAGAGATAATGTTGCCTAAGCAACATTAAATACGAAAAGAAAAATGAGACACGGAAAAACATTTAATCATTTAGGTAGAACTGCTCCTCATAGGAAAGCAATGTTAGCCAATATGGCTTCTTCGCTAATAATCCATAAACGCATTACTACTACTGCAGCAAAAGCAAAAGCATTGCGCAAATACGTTGAGCCACTTATAACTAAGGCTAAAGACGATAGTACACATTCTCGTCGTACGGTATTTAGTTACCTAAAAAACAAAGAGTCTATTACTGAACTTTTTGGACCAATCTCAGGTAAAGTTGGTGATAGACCAGGTGGATACACGCGTATTCTTAAGTTGATGAACCGTAAAGGAGATAACGCTGAAATGGCAATTATCGAATTTGTAGACTTTAACGAAAGCTTATTAAATGATAAATCTGCTAAAACTTCAGCTGCTAAGAAAACACGCCGTGGTAAAACTAAAGCACCAGCTGCTCCTAAAGTTGAAGCTGTTGTTGAAGCACCAGCTGTAGAAGAAGCTCCTGCTGCTGCAGAAGCTCCTGCTGCTGCAGAAGAATAGTTTTTTTAATATTTAAAAAGCCTCGATTTGCAAATGCATCTCGGGGCTTTTTTGTTTAATACACTTTTGATTTGATTTTAAAGTGTCCTTTCAGCAATCTTAAATCAAAGGTTTTAGATTCCATATATTCACCATCTAAGTGCGCTTGAAGCGCATGTTGGGATGTAATTTTAATGTGTTCTGTTTTCTGAAATTGAACTATTGGCAATCCTAGATGTTTGCCTTTTTCTATAACTGGTAAATATAGGAAGCGCTTAAATAATCCTATTTTGGCAATTGTAATTAAATCAAATTTACCATCTCCTGGACTAGCTAATGGCGCCACCATAAATCCACCCCCATATGTTTTTCCTTTTGCAATGCTGAGCATAAAGGCATTCATTGAAAACTCTCTTTCTGGTGTGGTAATGGTAATTTCCTTTTCCTTGTAAAATAATAAAAGGCTAACTATGGTTGTATAATATGCCATCTTTCCTTTAAAAAGGTTTTTTCCTAAATTGCTTTTTACTACCCAGCCATCAAAACCAATACCTACTCCATTTATAAATAATTTCCCATTGCAGGTTCCAGCATCCACAGTTGTTGATTTATTTTGAATGGCAATTTCAAACTGTTCTTGTATTGTTGTATTGCGCAAATGTAGCTTAGCATAGTCATTGCCAGTTCCGCCAATTATAAATGCAATAGGGATGCTTATTTCCTTGTAATAATTAAATACATAATTGATGGTGCCATCTCCTCCCATAATTACCATACAGGTAAACTTTTGCAGGTCTTTGGGGTAGTTCTTTGAAAATGTTTCATAACTTAAACCCTTGCCTGTTAAGAATTGCTCAAATTTTGTAAGGCTTTTTTGAGCCGAACCTTTGCCTGCTAGTGGATTGCAAATAATTATGTAATGTTCTCCCATAGTATTAATTAATCTAAATTAAATTAATTTTACGAAATTAAAAGTATTATTTTTTACCTACATCCTTCAATGTGAAGGTTTTAATCGTTTTTTATGCGTTGTTATAGCTTATTTGTGTTATTTTTTATGGTTAAATTGCTCAGTGCCCAAACGGAGATGGAGCTAGCAGCATTTGACCGTATTTTGGTTTCTGGGGCTGTTAAAGTTGAATTGGTTCAAGGACCGAAAGCCTTTATTTCATCTGTTAGTCCACTTAAAAATTATGCTATAACAGTTCAAAATGGTGAATTGAAAATCAATTTAGCAAATCCCAATTTAAAATATTTGGATCCGCTTGTGCTTCATTTCGTTCAAATAAATACAATTTCATTAAATCAATCGGGCCAAGTATCTTCAGTTATTGGTTCGAGCCTAAACTTTGATAGTTTAGTTATTAAAGCGGTAGATGCTTCAAAAGTAGCTATTAGTATAACTATGAAAGTGCTAGATTTAAGCGCAAAAGATGCTGCTAAAATTACCCTAAATGGGCAAACCCAATTAGCTAAGGTTAATATAAAAGATGCCGCCAAATTATATGCGGCCAATTTTAAAATTAATCAATTACAAATCAGTGCGCATGATGTGGCCTATTTTAATGTGAATGTTGCGGAGGGAATTGATATTAGCGCAACGGATGTGGCAAGGGGCATTTTTGTTGGTTCGCCCAGCAATAAAAAGTTTAATGTTAATGGCTTAGCCAGCATAGTGGATGCCAATACGGGAGAAAAAATGCATGATGAGCGTGATGGCTTAAATGATACCACGCGTTTTGCTGTGGGAAAGAAAAAACTCCTCATTATAGAGGAAGGAAATGAGCTTGAATTGTCGCCAGAAAGCGATAGTTTGGAGAAGGCAAAGGAATTGTATGATACAAAAAAATACAAATTGAGAAAGGCTTATTCCGGAATTGAATTTGGTTTCAATCAATTTGTTTCCCCTTCATTGGCGGCTATTCCCAATGATTATGCTTACCTCAAATGTAATATGTTAAAGTCTTGGTTCATTAGTTATAATTTATTAGAAGGTGATGTCCATTTGGTGAGAAACAAACTTGCTTTATCAAGTGGATTAGGGATAATGTTTCAAAACATGCGTTTTAATACCAATCGACTTTTGATACCAAATATTAATGTAATTGCAGCTGATTCTGGGAAGGTTTCCCTTTCTATGAATAATTTATTTAACACCCAGTTTAATGTGCCAATTCTATTAAAATACGCTCCGCGCACAAAGAATAATAAGGGTAAATTTACCATGGCATTGGGTGTAATTGGAACCTTTAATATTTATACCCATTTGCGTGTAGTTTCTTCGGCAAAAGGATATACGGAAGACCTACAAATAAAAGACAACTTTAACATGAATCCGTTTGGTGCTATGGGAACCCTTAGAATGAGTTATGGTTGGTTACATACCTTTGCCAATTATAGTTTAACGCCTTATTTTAAAACACAAAACAATAACCCAGATTTAAGATTGTTCTCTATTGGGATTGCTATTTTACCGAGGGGTTAAATAAATTTACTCCTTATGTAAATGCATAAAAAAAGGCTGTAGAATTTCTTCTACAGCCTTTTTTTTATTGATTGGTATTGCTTATTCAGCAATAACTAATTTTTGTGTTGTAGTGCTATTACCAGCAGTGATGCTGATCATATATACACCAGGATTTAAGCTAGTCAAATCCATTGGCAACTCATAAGAACCAGCAACTGTTTTACCAAAATTAATGGTTTTAACTGTTTGGCCAATTAAGTTTAATACCTCAACTTTAACATCAGCAGTGGTTTTTGTTTCAAAATTTGCTTTCACAAAACCTCTGCTTGGGTTAGGGTAGAGGCTGCTAATACTTACTTTATCATTTTCGTTGATACCAGCACCAATTGAACCTGTAACAGTTAAATGGAACCAAGATTCTAAGAAAAGATCATTTGTAAATGCATTACCAGAAACATAACCTTTCCAAGAATTTGCATTGCCATCATCTTTGTATGAAGTGCTTTTCAAAGCAAATAAAGAGGTGTTAAAGAAACTTTGGTTAGCCCAACCTGTTGCACCAGCATTTTGTTGGAATCTGCAACCAAAATAATTGGTTCTGCGCATGTTTGTTGGAGCAGTCATTGGGTTTAATGAATAAATCATTACAGCAGTATCTTGACCAACAATAGTAGGAACACCAGATTTGAAGGTGTATGACATTGCAACTAAGTTGTTGGTTGTAGAACCATTTGCGTTTGCTGTAATTTGCATGCCAGCAGGAGCAGGAATTTGGCCAATTTTTGTAACCCATCCGTTTTCAAAACCGCCATTGCTGCTATTGCAACGAGTTGTATCAAAAATGCCATTGTCGCCTCTAGTTAAAAGGATTTTTTCAATTGTTACATAGTTAGCTGGTAAACGTTTTGTGTAATCCCAATCAACAATTGCCAATTTATCTCCTGATGAAGTAAAGCTTAATTTTTTGATTTGGCTTCCAGCAAAATAAGCAACAAATAAAGTATCAACTACTCTGGTTTTGCCACCCATACCGTCTGAAATAGAATCTACGTTACGTACATATAAGTATTGGAAAGCAATACTATCACATTTGTAGCTATTGAAACGAGATAATTGGTTTTGAGGAGAAGTAGTCAAGTTGATCAAATCGTCTTTTGGGTCTATAACTTGTCCAACACTTTGCCAAGCACCATATCTAATGGTTCCATCATCTTCAACATTTTTTGTTAATGAATCATGTACCATGAAGTTTACAAATGGAGTTAGACTGGCACCAACATTACTTTGGTCAATCATATCCATAATAGAATACCAATCAGAAACCATGGTGCCACCTTTTCCTAAAGATTTAGATTTGAAGGGGTTGCTCGCTTCACTTACTGATTGGAAACGACGGTCTTTACTGTTGTCAATTTTTTGAGCCATTGCAGCGCTTCCGATAGTTAGAGCAGCAAGAGCAGTTAGTAACAATTTTTTCATTTTTTATGATTTTTATGAGGTTTCGAATTTAAATATTTCTGAATAATATGCAAGTTAGACAATAATCTTTTAAAAATAGTTGTATTAATTAGAAATTTCCACCCAATTACCGTCTTCTCTTATCAGGTCTATCAATAGGTCTACCGCCAGGGCCGCCTCCACAGATTTTTTTACAACTTCTTTACCTTTGTAGAGTGTTATTTTTCCTGGTCCAGAACCAACATAGCCGTAATGTGCATCAGCCATTTCACCGGGGCCATTTACAATACAACCCATAATGGCAATTTTTATTCCCTTTAGGTGGTCGGTTCTTTTTCTAATGAGGGCGGTTGTTTCTTGTAAATCAAAAAGGGTTCTGCCACAGCTAGGACAGCTAATATATTCTGTTTTACTAATGCGGGTTCTGGCCGCTTGAAGAATACCAAATGAAATGTCATTCAATCTTTTTTGAGGCAAATTTTCATCTAAGAAAAATATACCATCTCCAAAGCCATCAATGAGCAAACTGCCGCAATCTGTGCTGCTATATAACATATTTAGCTCAATGGCAGTATTTGTATTGGATTTAATTTCATAATTTAAGCCATAAACCACCGGAATTGAAATGTTTTTCTCTGCCAATAAACCGAGGGTGTTTCTTAAATCAGGAAGCGCATTTGTGTGGCTCGATTGAATAATTAAGACTAAATTGTTTGTTGAAATTATTTTTTTTAGAATTGGTTCGTCCCAAATTTTAGCTGTAGGAATAAGCAAAAAGTTAAGGCTGCTCGAGAATACTTGTGC
>CANFHJ010000030.1 GCA_947446605.1 Bacteroidota bacterium
GGCGGTTGTTGGCATGGCGATGCCATGCCAACAACCGCCTTTTGGAAAATCTGCCCATATCTTTACCTTTGGGTAAACACCATTTATAATGCGCAAAATCTTTATCGTCATTCTTCTTCTTTTTATTGGAATAATTGCAGCCATCCAATTCAGTGGAAACCAACATGTTTACCGCACCATTGCCATGACCATCTTTAGAGGAAAAATGGGACCAGATATTGATGAATTAAAAGATTTCCCTAGCAGGGTTATTTCCAATGCAAAACCAGAACCTTGGCCAATGGCAAGCCTTTACGGCAAAATAAAGCCCGCAAACACCTATTTAGAAAAGGCATTGGCCTACCAAAGTACCGCCTTACTTGTGATTCAAAACGACAGTATTTTATACGAACAATATTTTAATGGGTATGATGCAACAACAGTGAGCAATTCTTTTTCGATGGCAAAAAGTTTTACCGCACTCTTAATTGGTTGCGCATTAAAAGATGGTTCTATCAAAAACCTAGATGAAGCCGTGGCCAATTATATTCCTGAATATGGTATTGAACCCTACAACAAAATAACCATAAGGCATTTATTGATGATGAGTTCTGGTTTAGATTTTAAAGAAAGTTATGGCAGCTTATTTGGATGGCCAGCCAAAGCCTATTATGGAACAGATGTAAATGCCACTGTTATGAATGCACCTAAACTCAATGAACCAGGCACCGTATATGAATACAAAGGTGGCGATTCGCAATTGTTGGGCATGGTATTAAAAAAAGCAACAGGCAAGAATGTTGCCACCTATGCTGCAGAACGCTTGTGGCAAAAAATTGGTGCAGAAAACAAAGCCTATTGGAGTTTAGATAAAGAAGAGGGAATGGAAAAAGTGAGCTGCTGTTATTATGCCAGCGCCCGTGATTTTGCGCGATTTGGCAAATTGGCCATGCAATATGGAAAATGGAATAATGAACAACTCATTGACAGCAGTTTTATTGCCCAAAGTATTGTGGCTGCGCCCACAGTAACCAAAGAAGGAAAACCCAATACGCAATATGCTTACCAATGGTGGGTATTAAACTATAAAAACCAAAGTATTTTTTACGCACGCGGCATATTGGGCCAATATATTTTTTGCATCCCAGAAAAAAATATGATTGTGGTGCGCCTTGGACACAAACGCGCAGAGAAAAAAGGAGATGAACTCCCTTCAGATATTTATGATTATTTAGATATGGGCTTATCTATGTGCAAGAATTAATCGCGCACATCCACCAGGTATTCTATATTTTCTGGCGAAGGACCTGTAATTTTTACCAGCCCTTTTTTATTGTTACGGGTTACAATTACTAAACCCTCTTTTGCCGTTCCAATATAATCGTAAATGGGATCTAGTAAAATTTCACCTGCTTCGTTGATAAGGCCTAATTTACCAAGGTTTTCAACGCGTGCCATGCCTTTTTCAAAAGGATAAACTTGATCGAATTCTGGCTTAATAATTTCCTCGCCTTGCATATCTATATACCCCATTTTGCCATTCTTAATTACTTTGGCACGACCATTTTTAAAAGGGTATATAACATCATAACCTTTTAACATTTTACCCCCTACTCTTTTCTGTGCAAAAAGGTCGGTATGAAAAAAACAAAATATAGCTGCAATTAATACGATTACTCTCATCATCGGCGAATTTAATTTATTTACCCTAAAAACAAAGTCTAAGATACATATTTGTAATTTTCAATTGCATTTTTTTTATTAAGTTCTAATTTTATAGTAATATTATAACATGGAATCATACAGAAAAACAGCGGCTTGGGCATTGGCATTGAGAGGAATACTGTTTTTGGCATTTGGGATTTTAAGTATTTTTAATGCCTCTATCGAATCGGCCATTTCTGACTTGGCTTGGCTATTTCTAATTATTGGCTGTATCTATTTTTTTCTTTCAATTTTTTATAGAAAAACCCTCAAAGCATGGTGGCTTGGACTTATTTGGGGTGTCGTTGATTTATTTATTGGCGGCTATATGCTTTTAAATGTTTTAGAATCAAGCCTCATTTTAAGTCAGCTTATGGGCATTTTTGCCTTGCTTATGGGAATATCCATATTGGTTGTCGGAATTTTCATGCAGCCATACCGCATAGTATTGCTCATCAATTCAACCGTGTCCATTTCATTTGGTATTGTTTTAATGCGTGTCAATCCCAATATCATTGAGTCAAATTTTCTAATAGGCCTATATAGTCTTTTATTAGGCGCATTCATTTTGTATGTTGCCTACTTAATTTATTCCTATAAAAAATCGGTTCGAACCGAACCCTAATAAACCAAATTTTAATTTATGCTCACAGGAAAAGCAAGAAACTACCTTTATTTATTAAGTCTTACGCCAGCATTATTTTGCATTTATGGCAATTTACATGGGGGAATTTTTACTTTAGGAAACACCATTTATTCATTGGGATTTTTGGGTGCTATAGAATGGTTCACCAAACCTATCGGTTCGAACCAAGCCAGTGCGAAAGACGATTACTTTCCGCAATTGGTTTTATTGCTACACCTCCCCTTTCAAATACTCAGTACTGGAACTTTTATTTATGGCATTCAAAGTGGCATAATTGAAGGAAATTGGATTTACGCAGCAAGTCTCAGCACGGCCGTAAACTCAGGCTCTTCGGCAATTATTGTGGCACATGAATTTATACATAGAAAAGCAAAAATGGAACAATTTTTTGGCAGGTTTTTGTTATTCAGTACAGGCAATATGTATTTTTTTATTGACCATTTAAGGGTGCACCACAAATGGGTGGGCACAGAAAAAGACCATGCCACTGCGCGCAAGGGAGAAAGTTTATATGCCTTCTTTTTTCGTTCTTCACTTGGACAATTTTTAGGCGCCATTAAACTAGAAAACGCACGCCTTAAAACAGAAGGCAAAAGCAATTGGGGAATGAATCATTATGTATACCGCCAGTTACTTTTACATGCGGCATTAGACACTTGCCTGTTTCAATATGGCGGAGGAATTTTATTGGCTGCGTGGTTCTTACATTGTATAATTGCCAACTTCCTTTTAGAATATGTAAATTATGTGCAACATTATGGCTTGCAAAGAGCAGAAAATACGCGTGTAACAGAAATCCATAGCTGGGACAGTGATAGCTTTGTAAGCCGTTTTGTAATGGTAGATTTAAGCAGGCATGCAGACCATCATTATTATGCGTCTAAACCCTACCATACTTTGAGCAATTATGAGAACAGTCCAAAAATGCCTAGTGGTTATGCTGGATTATTTTTTATAGCCGCCATACCACCACTTTGGAAAAATGTAATTGGAGGAAGGCTTACAGCTGCTGGATTCTAGTTGGTGCAACAAGCTGTTGGCAAACTAACTACTTAACTGCAGTTTCGAAACAAAACCACTACAATACCATTTCAGGCACATCACCATTAACCACCAAACGGCCTTCGGTTTTTTCTTGGATGTATTCAACAGAAACGCCTGGTGCGCGTTCTAGCAACACAAAACCCTCTGCTGTAACATCAAATACACCTAACTCGGTGACCACTTTTTTAACACAGCCCAAACCAGTTATTGGCAGAGAACATTTCTTTAACAATTTAGATTCGCCCGCCTTGTTTACATGCTGCATGGCTACAATGATGTTTTTTGCAGAGGCAACCAAATCCATTGCGCCACCCATACCTTTCACCATTTTTCCTGGAATTTTCCAATTGGCAATATCACCATTATCTGCCACTTCCATGGCACCTAATACGGTTAAATCAACCCTACCACTTCTAATCATTCCAAAGCTCATGGCCGAGTCAAAAAAACTTGAACCCGCAATAGTGGTAACGGTTTGTTTTCCGGCATTGATTAAATCTGCATCTACATCCTCTTCATAAGGAAAAGGACCAATGCCCAATAAGCCATTTTCAGATTGTAAAATCACTTCTATTCCTTCTGGAACGTAATTGGCAACCAAGGTTGGAATACCAATACCGAGGTTTACATAATATCCGTCTTTTAGCTCTTGTGCAATACGTTTTGCAATTCCAAATTTATCTAGCATAGTGCTACAAATGTAAAAAAATACCTGAATGTTGGCACCTCAATGACAGATTTGGGTAAAATACCACGCAACAGTAATTGTCAAAGTAATTTTCCTGCCTAAAATCATTTCTAATTGTCGGGATTGTTCCTATTTTCGCATCACTTTTTAGTAACAACATTAAACAACCATACAATGACTAAAGTTTCTGTAATCGGTGCAGGTGCCGTGGGCGCTACAACTGCCGATGTAATTGCTTACCGCGAATTGGCGGACGAAGTAGTATTATTAGACGTAAAAGAAGGATTTGCCGAAGGTAAAGCCCTTGATATTTACCAAACCACTTCTTTATTAGGAATGAAAACCCGTGTAACTGGTACCACCAATGATTACAGCAAAACTGCTGGATCAGATGTAGTAGTTATTACTTCTGGTATTCCTCGTAAACCAGGTATGACCCGTGAAGAACTTATTGGAACCAACGCAAATATTGTAAAAACAGTTGCAGAAAATGTGTTAAAACATTCTCCAAATGCAATTATCGTTGTTGTTTCAAACCCAATGGACACCATGACATACCTTGCTTTGAAAGCAACAGGTTTGCCAAAAAACAGAATTATTGGTATGGGTGGTTTATTGGATAGCGCTCGTTTTAAAGGTTATTTAGGATTGGCATTGGGTCAACCAACTGCAGATATCCAAGGTACCGTAATTGGTGGTCATGGCGATACAACCATGATTCCTTTAACCCGTTTGGCTACTTTAAATGGCGTGCCAGTTTCTAGCAAATTAAGCGCAGATCAATTGAAAGAAATCTCGGATGCTACCATGGTAGGTGGTGCAACCTTAACTAAATTATTAGGAACTTCTGCTTGGTACGCGCCAGGTGCAGCTTCTGCCTTTTTGGTAGAAAGCATTGTTCGCGATCAAAAACGCATTATGCCTTGCTGTGTTTCTTTAGAAGGCGAATACGGCCAAAGCGATATTTGCATGGGTGTGCCAGTTACCATTGGTAAAAATGGTTGGGAAACTATTGTAGATTACAAATTAAACGAAGAAGAACAAGCTGCCTTTAACAAAAGCGCCGATGCGGTAAGAGCTATGAATACCGTGTTGAAAGAAATTAATGTGCTTTAGTAGCTGCCTTACTGCAGCTGGCTTCTAGCCATTCGCTTTTCGCTTTTTATAGTAAACTGCCTCATTGGGATGATTTTCCTTTTGAGGCAGTTTTTTTTGTCCATAGTCAAAGAACTTTCAACTAAAACCTATTGCGGCTTTTTCGAACCATTTCCCTATTTTCGTTGACTATCCAATTAGGCAAAAAAAAATTGGTTTAATAATATTGAGATGTCGGTTATAGTAAACGGTTTAACAAAAATATATGGCCAGCAAAAAGCGCTCGACAATGTGAGCTTTGAAGTGAAGCCAGGTGAAATAGTTGGATTTCTTGGTCCGAACGGAGCAGGAAAATCTACCACCATGAAAATTTTAACAGGTTATTTACCCCAAAACGCAGGCACAGCAAGCATTTGCGGATTTGATGTAAATACACAAAGCATGGAGGCCAGAAAGCGTATTGGCTACTTGCCCGAACTCAATCCATTGTACAACGATATGTATGTTAAAGAGTATTTGCTCTTTACTGCAGGATTACAAGGTCTCTCTGGCGACAAAGCCCTGCAGGCGGTAGAAACCATGATCCAAAAAACAGGCTTGAGTCCTGAAAGAAAAAAACAAATTGGCCAATTGTCTAAAGGATACAAACAACGTGTTGGCTTAGCGGCAGCCATGTTGCACAACCCTGAGGTACTCATTTTAGATGAACCAACCAGTGGGCTCGATCCGAACCAAGTGATTGAAATAAGAAACTTGATTAAGGAAATTGGCAAAAACAAAACGGTAATTTTCTCTACGCATATTATGCAAGAAGTGGAAGCCATTTGCACCCGTGTGGTAATTATAAACAAAGGAAAAATTGTTGCCAATGATGCCATTGAAAACTTGCAAAAGAAATTAGACAAAGCCTATATCATTACCTTAGAGTTCAAAAATCCATTCAACAAATCATTGTTTGAAAACCTCAACGATTGGGTTCAAACCGAAGAAAATGGAAACCAATACCGTTTAAAAATGCGCCGCGATGCAAGGGAAGACCTTGCAAAATTGGCACAAGAACAAAACAATTTAATTCTTTCCATGCAATTAGAAGAAAGCAGTTTGGAAGAAGTATTTCAATCATTAACCCTCTAGTATGTTTAGCATTTATAAAAAAGAAATACGCAGCTTTTTAAGCTCCTTAATTGCCTATGTGGTAATGTTGGTGTTCTTATTGGCCATAGGTTTATTTACATGGGTATTGCCAGATTATAACGTGTTTGATTATGGTTATGCCAATCTTGACACATTATTTAGCATGGCTCCTTGGTTATTTATCTTCTTAATTTCTGCCATTACCATGCGCAGTTTAAGTGAAGAAAAAAAGAATGGTACCATTGAAATAATTACCACCAAACCCATTAGTGATTTACAAATAATTTTAGGTAAATATTTTGCCGGGCTAACCCTTGTTTTGTTTACCATTTTGCCTACCCTTATTTATTATGTAAGCATCTACAAATTAGGTGCGCCAATTGGAAACCTTGATAGTGGCGCAATTTGGGGCTCTTACCTGGGATTGTTTTTCTTAAGCGCCTGCTTTGTGGCAGTAGGCATGTTTGCCTCAGCAGTGAGTGACAACCAAATTATTTCTTTTGTGGTTTCCATGTTTCTTTGCTTCTTGTTTTACAATTTATTTGAACTCATTGCCGATTTTAAACTCTTGGGTTCATGGGATGCAGTAGTAGCAGGACTGGGTATCAACGCGCATTACCAAAGTATAAGCAGAGGGGTAATAGATTCTAGAGATGTATTTTATTTTATTGGCTTTGATGTAGTATTTATTGCTGCAACTAAAACTTTATTTGGAAGCAGAAAATGGTAACAACAGCAAAAAAATCCACTATGCCTGCGCAAGCTAAAAGCAATAAAAAACAAAGTTTATTGCAACTCGCAATGATTATTGCCATTGTTGTTTTGGCAAACCTTTTACTTAATCCGTTTTTCTTTAGAATAGATTTAACCAAAGAGAAAAGATTTTCATTGGCAGATGCCAGCATAAAATTGGCAGAAAAAGTAGACCAACCACTTTTTGTAAAAGTATTCTTAGAAGGTGAATTCCCTGCAGGTTTCAAACGCTTGAGCCGTTCTGCCAAAGAAATGCTCGACGAATTTAGTGCACATAGCAAGGGAAATATTCAATATGAATTTATTGACCCATTTGCCAATGCAGATGCAAAAAAATCGGAAGACATTATTGTTGAATTAGGCAATAAAGGTTTGCAACCTACCAATGTGCAAATAAAAAAGGAAGACGAGTTTGCCCAGAAAATTGTAATACCGGGCGCCTTGCTTTATTACAAGGGAAAAGAATATCCCATGAACTTTTTGAAGAGCCAATTTGGGCAAGACCCCGAAATGGTAATCAACAGCTCTATTGAATTATTGGAATATGAAATTGCCAATACCCTAAGAAAAGCTACCCAAACCAAAAGCAAAAAAATTGCCATCATAGAAGACCATGGCGAATTAGGAAGATGGGAATTGGCAGAAGCCCAAAGCATGTTGAGTCAATATTATGAAGTAGAACGTTTGCCTCTGAGCATACAAATACCACAACGCCTCAATGATTTTGCAGGCATCATTATTGCCAAACCAACCCAAGAAATAAGTGAGTTCGATAAATTTAAAATCGACCAATATATTATGAATGGCGGAAAGGTATTGTGGTTGGTAGAATCTCAATTGGCAGAAATGGATAGCCTCATGAAGGAAAACATCTTTGTAAGTGGCACCTACCCTACCCATATTGATGATATGTTGTTTAAATACGGTATCCGTGTAAATGCAACTATTATTCAGGATCTCCAATGCAATGGCATTCCAATTTTAAGTGGCTTGCGTGATGGCGTGCCGCAACAAAAAATATTGCCTTGGCCATTTTACCCAGTTGCACCTGGCGCAAGCACCCATCCCATTGTAAAAGGAATTGAACCTGTTTGGTTCCAATTTGCTTCTTCTATTGATACGCTCAATAATCCAAATATTAAGAAAACGGTATTATTAAGAAGTTCTGATTGCAGCAGAGCATTAACCGCTCCTGTAAGGGTCGACCTTAGCACTGCAAAATTAGATTTAGGATGTGAAATGTTTAGAAGAAACAGCAATGGCAATTTTATTATGGGCGTTTTATTGGAAGGTCAGTTTGTTTCTAATTTCCAATACCGTTATGATGCCAGCAGAACGCCAGACATGCCATTTAAAGACCATGTAGACCAAAATAAAATGATTGTTATTTCTGATGGCGATGTAATTAGAAACCAGGTAAAGAAATCAACAGGAGAAGTATTTCCATTGGGCTACGACAGGTACACGCAAGAAACTTTTGGCAATAAAAAGTTAATTCAAAATTGTATTGATTATTTGTGCGACGACAGTGGCATTATAGAAATAAGGGGCAAAGAAATTACCCTTCGCTTATTGAATAAAGGCAAGGTTAAAAAAGAAAGAAACTTTTGGATTGCTTTAAATATTGGTTTGCCAATTGTACTCATTTTGCTTTTTGGTTTCATCAATAAATTTATACGCAAAAGAAAATACGCGGCCTAATGAATAGAAGCACTAAAATATTAAGTCTCCTGCTTGTTTTGCTTGGCATATGCTATTATGTAATTAGCAAAAAACCTTGGCGCACAGCCACCAAAGCTGCAGATGCCTTTGCGGTAAAAGATACGGCTAGCGTAAACAAAATATTTATGGCCAATAAAATGGGTCAGCGCGTTTTGTTAGAAAGAACAGCAAATAATACTTGGCTCGTTAATGGAAAAATACCTGCAGATGAATTTAAAATAAAATTGCTTTTGGGCACCTTGCACGACCTTCAAATTCAAATGCCGGTTCCGCCAACCATGCACAATACCATTATTGCACAATTGGCCAGCAAAGGTGTAAAAACAGAAATATATGCCAATAACGAACTTATAAAAACCATTTATGTAGGCTCGGAAACGGCAGATAAAACAGGCACCTTTATGCTCATGGAAGGCGAAGACCAAAGTTATGTAATTCAAATTCCTGGCTTTGTTGGTTTTCTTACACCCAGGTTTTTTATCACAGAAATTAAATGGCGCAGCAAATTGGTTTTTGATGTTCCTGCAGATCAAATTCAAAGCATAAGTATCAATTATCCAGAAAAACCTAATGAATCTTTTACCTATAACAAAGCAGATTTTGAGGCCAAAGGAATTTTGCTAAACAACAACAAACCTATTGCAGCAGACACCCAACAGGTAAAATTATTCCTGCATTCGTTTGAGCAAAAATATGCGGAAGGTTTCTACGACGACAGCACCTTTTTGCAAAAGGAAAGAGATTCTTTGTTACAGTTAACTCCTTACTGTAAAATAGAATTGGTTCGAACCAATGGCAGCAAGCAAAACTTACAATTGTTTTACAAACCTGTGGGCGAAAGAACCAAATTTAGATACGATGAAAGCGGAAACGAATTGACAATTGACCCTGAAAAGTTCTATGGAAAATTGGACCAAATTCCTCAAATTTCGTCCATACAGGAATATACCTTTAGAAGAATTTTAGCCAAATTGAGTCAGTTAAAAAAATAGGTTTAGCCCCAAAATTACAGTAAAAACAAGCTTCTTGAGGCGCTATTTCCCAAATCGTCAAATTAGTGTATTTTTGCAGTTATGGACCCTTCCGTCATAATTATTTGTAGCATACTATTCTCGGCATTTTTTGCGGGAATGGAAATTGCTTTTATCTCTGCCAACAAACTTCTTATTGAATTAAAAAACAAGCAAGGCAGCACCTATGCACAATTGCTTTCTCCGTTTGTTTCTAATCCCTCTAAATTTATTAGTACCACACTTATTGGTAACAATATTGGCTTGGTGGTATATGGTATTTTTATGGCCGAATTACTCAATGAATGGCTAATTAATTGGGTACCACAAATAGAACACAGTCACTTTTTATTGTTGGCTTTACAAACCATTATTTCTACCTTAATTGTTTTGGTAACGGCAGAATTTTTACCCAAAGTATTGTTCCGCATCAACCCAGACAACCTCTTAAAAGTATTGATTTTCCCCTTCATGCTTTTCTATTATTTGTTTTGGCCTATTGTGCATTTTATTACTTGGCTTTCAAAACTTATTTTAAGTAAACTCAGTGGCGATAAATTTAAAGAAAGCACCCCCGCTTTTAGTCGTGTAGATTTAGACCAATACATTGACCAAATTAATGAGCAAGACCTGCCAGAAGACATTGAAGTAGATACCGAAATTTTTAAAAACGCCCTCGATTTTAGCAATATCAAAGTGCGCGAATGCTTGATTCCTAGAACAGAATTGGTAGCCGCAGACATTGAAACTTCAATTGAAGATTTATACCAAAAGTTTTTAGAAACAGGCTTAAGTAAAATATTAATCTACAAAGAAAATCCAGATCAAATTATTGGCTATGTGCACCAAAAAGAAATGTTTCGTGCACCCAAGAATATCAAAAGTATATTAATTTCTATTGAAATTGCCACCGAAACCATGAGCATTATGGATTTGCTCAATAAGTTTATTAGAACCAGAAAAAGCTTGGCCGTGGTAGTTGACGAATTAGGTGGAACCGCTGGTATTATTACCATTGAAGACATTTTAGAAGAAGTGTTTGGCGAAATAGAAGACGAGCATGATGTAGAAGATTTAATTGAAGAACACATCAGTGATAACGAATACCGTTTTTCTGCACGCCAAGAAATTGATTACCTTAACAACGAATACGATTTAGATATTCCAGAAGGAGATTACCATACACTCGGTGGTTTCTTAATTGCCCGCCACGAAAGCATTCCACAAGCAGGCGAAAAGATTATGCTCGATCAATTTGAGCTCAGCGTGGAATCTGTGGTAAATGCAAGAATTGATGTGATTCGTTTGCGCATTTTAAGCAAAAATAAAAACGACCATTAAGCAACGCTTTTTATTGTTTGCGTTTTTCCATTTACAGTAAAAGTATCCTTTTGCTTTTTACCTAAAAAACTCTGCGCTATGGGCGATAAAGGGGAAACCACCATTATCTTTTCTTCTCCCAAAATTACCTGACCCAAAGAAATGGCTACCCAATACACTTGCGTTTCGGTTCGAACCAAAGCGCCTGTTTCAACAATTTTGTGTGCGGTTTGAAGGTCGACACGAATTAACTTTTGGTACTCTTCTTGCAACTTGCCCAATTGTTTGGCGTGCATATCGCGCTCTAGCTGACTCATAGCGCGGCCAGTTTCATACTTATCGCCCATACTGCTTTTTTCATTGCTGTTGGCAGATTCTTGGGCCGCCAACATAGCGGCTTTGGCTTCTTCCATGCGTTGCAATAACAATTGGCTACAATGATTAAAAAGACTTTGCTTTAAGTTTTTAGGCATTGGGCAAATATAGGCAAATCCTTTAGCACGCTTACAGGCAAGGATTCAATTACTTTTCAACCAAATATATTTGTTATTATTGTACCCTATTTAAACCCACATGAAAGACGTATTTGTAATAGATGCCTTGCGCACACCCATTGGAAAATATGCCGGTGTATTTAGTTCGGTTCGCCCAGACGATTTAGCCGCTATGTTGCTAAAAGCATTGATAGACCGCAACCCCCTCTTGGATGTAAATGAAATTGAAGATGTAATTTTAGGTGCTGCTAACCAAGCGGGAGAAGACAATAGAAATGTAGCAAGAATGGCGCTCTTATTGGCAGGTTTACCTGTTCATATTGGTGGCAATACTGTAAACCGTTTGTGTGCCAGTGGCTTGCAAAGCATCATGGATGCCAGCAGAGCTATTCAAAGTGGCGATGGTGATATTTATATTGCAGGTGGGGTAGAAAGCATGACCCGCGCTCCGTTTGTAATGGCAAAAGCAGATGCTGCTTTTTCACGTGTGCCAGAAATTTATGATACTACCATTGGCTGGCGTTTTACCAATAAAAATTTGGCAGCCATGTACCATCCCTACAGCATGGGCGAAACCGCAGAAAATGTTGCAGCGCAATGGAAAATTAGCAGAGAAGCCCAAGATGAATTTGCATTTGAATCGCAAAAGAGATATGCTGCAGCCCACGCTGCCAATAGGTTTGCAGAAGAAATGCAAGCAATTGCTATTCCACAGAAAAAAGGAGATGCAAAAATAATTGACCAAGATGAGCACCCACGTTTAAGCAGTTTAGAAGATTTAGCAAAATTGAAACCCGCCTTTAAAAAAGAGGGTACCGTTACTGCAGCCAACTCAAGTGGCATCAATGATGGTTCGGCTATGTTAATTTTGGCAAGTGAAGATGCCGTAAAACGCATGAACTTAAAACCCATAGCACGTGTGGTTTCAAAATCAATTGCAGGTGTAGATCCAGCTGTTATGGGAATTGGTCCTGTGCCTGCCACCCAAAAAGCATTGAAACGTGCCGGTTTAAGCATCAATGATATTGGCTTATTTGAACTCAATGAAGCCTTTGCTTCGCAAGGTTTGGCTTGTATGCAAGAATTAGGTTTGAACCCAAATTTGGTAAATGTAAACGGTGGCGCCATTGCCTTGGGACATCCATTGGGCGCAAGTGGTTCTAGAATTAGCACCACCCTTATTCACGAAATGCGCAAGCAAAAAGTAAAATATGGCGTGGCTACCATGTGCATTGGCGTAGGCCAGGGCGCTGCCATTGTATACGAAGCATTATAAATTCAACAAATGAAAAAACGGGTATTGTTTTATTTGCTTATAGCAAGTAGTCTCTTTGGTTCGAGCCAAAGCGTACAAATTATTAAGCAAGGCAATTTGTTTGGCATTAGCCTTAGAAATGAAAATGCAGATGAAATAAAACGCATTGAACCTGCGTATGAAGAATTGTATATTTATACCAAATCTTCCTTTGGGGGTATGAGTTTGGGAGAAATGTATTTGTCATCTAAACTTTGGAACGATACTGAATTTATAGAAACTCCCATTGATCCCAACGACCTTTCGCGCACCAAAATAGATACTTTTATTACCGATGCCAGGGCGCATATTCCAGGTAAATTAATTATTGCCAAACGTGCAGGAAAATGGGGCTTGATTAACTTTAATGGCGAAGAAGTTTCGGCATTTGACAAGGATGAAATTTACCCAATGCGCAGCAAAGCCATTGTGGGTTTAAAAGCAGCAGATGCCCCCTATTTGGTATTTATTAAAAACGAGGTGATTCATATTGTAAACCAAGGTGGAGAGATTTTGGTCGACGAAAAAACACTTCCTAAATATTTCAACAAACGCAGCAAGGATGTATTGCTAGATGGCTTAGAAATAAGCTATTTTGGCGATTACCTATTGGTAAACCAAGGAGGCACTTTGTTTGATACCCTTATTAATGTTCCTGCAGTTAAAAAGACAGTAAAGGGAAAAACAAAAATTGTAATGCAGGCCTATAAATATGCAAATTTTTGCTACAGGGGCGGAAATTTCAATGTTTGGCAATACAGCACCCAAAGCTATTTATTTCCTACCTGGCAAAAAAACATCGATATAATTTTGCAAGATGTAGCGGGCAATAATTTCTTTGAAGCCTTAGATGTGCGCAATTATAATTCCATTTTTAAATTCCAAACCAATAACCAAATGGCATTGGTGCCCGGTAAAATTCTCTTTCAGCCAAGAAATTAAATGGGTTTGGTTTCGGTTCGAACCAAAAGCCGCAAGATTAGTAGAAAAATTTAGCAATAAAATTTGTGCGATTTTCTTGGCAAATGCTTGATTTTCGCTAATTTCGAGGCCTCAAAGTTACATTTCAAAACATTAATCAAATGAGTAAAATAAAAGTAGCCAATCCTGTTGTAGAACTAGATGGCGATGAGATGACCCGTATCATCTGGAAATTTATCAAAGACAAATTAATTCTTCCTTACCTAGACCTAGACATTAAATATTATGATTTAGGCATGGAGCACCGCGATGCTACCAACGACCAAGTTACTATTGATTCTGCGGAAGCTATTAAATTATACAATGTAGGTATTAAATGTGCTACCATTACGCCAGATGAAGCACGCGTAAAAGAATTTAGCCTTAAACAAATGTGGAAGAGCCCTAATGGTACTATCCGTAATATTTTGGACGGTACTGTTTTTCGCGAACCAATTGTTTGTAACAATGTGCCTCGCTTGGTGCCAAATTGGACTGCACCAATTATGATTGGCCGTCATGCTTTTGGCGACCAATACCGTGCAACAGATTTTATTACCAAAGGAAAAGGAAAACTAACTGTAAAATTTGAAGGCGAAGATGGAACCGTTCAAGAGTTTGAAGTATATAACTTCAAAGGTGATGGTGTTGCCTTAACCATGTACAATACAGACGAGAGTATTATGGGCTTTGCGCACTCATGTTTTAACATGGCATTGAGCAAAAATTGGCCTTTGTATCTTTCAACCAAAAACACCATTCTTAAAAAATACGATGGCAGGTTTAAAGATATTTTCCAAGAAATTTATACCAACCATTACGAAGCACAATTTAAAGCTGCAGGTATTGTATACGAGCACCGCTTAATTGACGATATGGTTGCTTCTGCATTGAAATGGAATGGTAATTTTGTTTGGGCTTGTAAAAACTACGATGGTGATGTACAATCAGACACCGTAGCGCAAGGTTTTGGCTCATTGGGTTTAATGACTTCTGTTTTGGTTACCCCAGATGGTAAAACCATGGAAGCAGAGGCAGCGCACGGAACGGTTACGCGCCATTTCCGCGATCACCAAAATGGCAAACCAACTTCTACCAATCCAATTGCCAGTATTTTTGCTTGGACACGAGGTTTGGCTTTCCGTGGTAAATTAGACAATAACCAAGCGTTAATTGATTTCTGTACCGCTTTAGAAGAAGTTTGCGTAGCAACCGTAGAAAGTGGCAAAATGACCAAAGATTTGGCCGTTTGTATCCATGGCAACAAAGTAAATCACGGTGAACACTATTTATATACCGAAGAATTCTTAGATGCTTTAGACCAAGGTTTAAAAGCGCGCTTAGCGAAATAGAATTAAAATTCAAACGCATAAAAAAGCCCCTTCATTTTGCAATGAAGGGGCTTTTTTTTATGTCTTAAAGACTACCTGGTTTCGTCTTCTTTTTTAGCTGGAGCAGGAGCGGCTTCATGATGGCCTTTTTCGCTGCAGCAAGATTTTTTCTCGCCAGATTTGCATGATTTGGTTTTTTCATCACTGCAACAAGCTTTTCCTTTGTGCTCTTTTTTATGGTCTTTGTCTTTGCATTCTCCCTTAGCAGGTTTTTCTTCTTTAGGAGCTACAGTAACAACATCTGTATTTGGCGCTGGAGAAACTGTTTGTGCATTGGCACCAATAAATCCTATTAAAAGGAATGCACCTAGAACTACTAATTTTTTCATATTTGTATTCATTAAATTGTTAATCAAAGTTACTTAATATTTGAATAGAAAAATTTAATTATATGTTAAATTTATCTGCTTTTGGTCAAATAAAAATTACAGCTAGTTAATTTCTGCCAAAACGCTTTTAGCACCTTTTACTACTTGGTTCAGCTCAACTTTTACTTTTGCATCTAAAGGCAAAAACACATCTACGCGTGAACCAAATTTAATAAAGCCCATTTCGCCACCTTGTTGCACGGGCATTCCTTCTTTTACATACCAGCAAATGCGTCTGGCCATTGCGCCTGCAATTTGACGGAATAAGATTTGCACGCCATTAGGACGTTCAATAACGGTGGTGGTTCTTTCGTTTTCGGTAGAACTTTTTGGATGCCAAGCTACCAAATATTTACCTGGATGGTATTTAAAATACTTAACAATACCACTCACTGGGTTACGGTTTACATGCACATTTAAAGGACTCATAAAAACCGAAATTTGCAAGCGTTTGCCTTGAAAAAATTCAGTCTCTTCTACCTCTTCAATCACTACTACCTTGCCATCTGCAGGTGACAATACAAAGTTTTCATTGGCATTTACGGCAATGCTAGGATTGCGAAAAAACTGCAATACAATTACCAATAATACAACGGATACAAATAAGATAAAATTTTGCAACCAAAGGGTTTCTGGCGCTAGCCACATTACCAATGCGTTGAGTGCAGTTAAAACTGCTAATGAAATAAAAATACTTGCTTTTCCTTCTCTGTGTAACATATTTTGCTAGGGGTTATAAACGCCACAAAGGCACAAAAGCATTGGTTCAAAAATTCATTCCATGCTTTCGCGCCTTTGCGGCAAAATAAAAATAATACTATAATCCGAATTTTCCGCGTAAAGTTTCTACTTCAGCTACTTTTTTAATGGCCACTACATATGCTGCAATACGCATGCTGCAGCTGTGTTCCATAGAAGCTGCATAAACGGCTTCAAATGCTGTTTTCATCACTCTATCGGCTCTGCGGTAAACGCGTTCTTCTGTCCAGAAATAACCCAAGCGGTTTTGAACCCACTCAAAATAACTTACCGTTACACCACCCGCATTGGCCAAAATATCTGGAACTACCATGATGCCTTTTTTATTTAAGATAGCATCGGCACTAGCAGATGTAGGACCATTGGCACCTTCAACAATTACTTTTGCTTTAATATTATCTGCATTTTCATGGGTAATTTGATCTTCCATAGCAGCAGGCACTAAAACTTGCACATCCAATTCCAATAATTCTGCATTGGTAATTTTGGTACCGGCGGTGAAACCTTCTAAAGTTCCTTTGTTACCATCACGGTAAGCAATGGCAGCTTCAATATCAATTCCTTCTGGGTTGTAATAAGCGCCACTAACATCACTAATGGCAAGTACTTTCATACCTTGCGAAGCCAATAATTTTGCTGAGATAGAACCTACATTACCAAAACCTTGAACGGCAGTGGTAGCACCAACAATATTAATTTTTAATTTAGACAAAGCAGAACGGGTTGAAACCATTACACCTCTGCCAGTTGCTTCTACCCTGCCCAATGATCCACCAAGAACCAATGGTTTACCGGTAACAACTGCAGGCGTGTTTCTGCCTACTAACTTAGAATACTCATCCATAATCCAAGCCATTTCTTGCTGACCTGTTCCCATGTCTGGAGCAGGAATGTCTTTATCTGGACCAAAAACATCTACCATTAAATCTGTATAGCTGCGGGTAAGGCGCTCTAATTCTCCTTTGCTCATAGCGCGCGGATCACATTTAATACCACCTTTACCACCACCATAAGGAATACCAACTACGGCGCATTTCCAAGTCATCCAAGCTGCTAAAGCTTTAACTTCATCTAAATGTACATCCATACTGTAACGGATACCACCTTTAGAAGGACCAAGGTTAGCGTTGTGAACAACGCGAAAACCTTCAAATACGCGCACTTTGCCATTATCCATGGTAACAGGAATATTTACTATTACCGTTTTTTGAGGTGCTTTTAAAACATTGTAATCGCTTTCATCTAAACCGATGATACGCGCTGCTTCGTCAAATCTCGACATCATAGACTCGAAAGGATTTTCCGAGCTGTGTTTAATTACATTTTCATTGCCTGACATAGATATAAATTTTTGTTGTAAGGTGGGGCAAACCTAATTAATTTTTTAAATAAAAAAAGATGAGGTTTATTAGTTGCTGAGTAGTAAATAAAAGTAAACTGCGGGAACAGATAAAAACACACCATCAAAACGATCGAGCATGCCCCCATGCCCTGGCAAAATGGAACCACTGTCTTTGATATCCATATTGCGTTTCAATAATGATTCGGTGAGGTCGCCAAAAGTCCCAAATACCACAATAATTGCGGCAATTATCATCCAATCAAGGGTGCTAATATCATCCCAAAAACGAGAAAGCAAATAGCCCACAGCCACTGTTAGTATAAGAGCGCCGATGCTTCCTTCCAAGGTTTTTTTAGGACTAACCCTTTCAAATAATTTATGTTTCCCAAATTTTCTGCCTACCAAATAGGCAAAGGTATCGCTGCTCCATTGCAGAATAAAAAAGCCCAAAGGCAAAGAATAACCATAAGAAATGGCATTAAAATAGCCAAAATCGCCCAACATACTTAGGGGTAAACAAATATATACTATACCTAAAACCTGAAAGGCCAAGGTCTCAAACTCACGTCCGGTGCGCTCGTACAGCTTAATGATAAACAAGAGCATGAACACCGGTATCAAATGATAAAACCATCCGTAAGATAAATCGCCACGAATAATAAACACAAACATGCTATTGATTACACTGCCTGCAATTACCCCTAAATATTTTTCAATCCATTTTTTTTCTGGCAACATGAGTTCAAAAAACTCTAATAAACACAGAAAATTAATGGCAAATAACAATATAAAATAGCTCCACTCATTAAAAAGGGTACAGCCTACAACTGCCAATACAAATAGGGTTCCGGTAAGCGTACGCTGCCAAAAATTAGTCATTGCTTTCTTCGAGATTTTGGTTGATAAACGTTTTTGCTAAGCTTTCATCGGCGGCAGGGCAATAAACATAGGCCTCACCAAAAATGAGGCTGCGGTCTATTTTATTTACAACTACCGCCTCAATGCCTTGATCAAGCAACATGGCTTTCACCATTTCGGCATCAATTACATTGGTGCTTTTGTAAACCTTTGCCCAATCTTCCATTTCACTTTTATTTGCTTGCATTCGTTTGATAATACAACACAAAGGTGGCTACATTACCCGAGAAACATAGGTAAAAATATCAACCATTTTACAAAAGCGTTCAGGAATGAGGAATTGTGCGCTTACTTTTTATAAATCAAATACTTAAAGTACCTGCCAACACCTATTAATAGCGCAACGGTGAGGATTACTGACAAAATTACCCAATACCAATCGAATTGATAGGCATCGTCGAAAAACCTAAATACCGATAAATCTTTTGCATAATAGGCCATTAAAACAGCCATGGCATTGTTTACAAAATGTGCAATAATGGGCACATAGATATTTCCAGTGCGCAAATACAAATACCCCAAAACAATACCCATGGCAAAACGTGGTAAAAAGCCATAAAACTGGCCATGAAAGCCACTAAATACCAGCGCAGAAATAACAATTGCCAACCATTCATTTTTAAAGGTAAAACGGGTATAATTTAAAATAATGCCCCTAAAGAAAAACTCCTCACAGATAGCAGGCACCATTGCCACCACAAATAAATTGAGGAATAAGGTGGGGTAATTATTGGCTGCCACAAAAATTTTGGTGATGGCACCTGCTTGGTCTTCCATTTGCCTAATCTGCGCCTCAAAAGCACTCCAAGCAGCAGGGAAACTTAGGTGTTGGTTCAAATTATATAAAAAAGAAATGGCAGGCACACTGATAAAAACCAGTAAGATAGCCGCTAAAATTTGCCAAAATTGTGGCGTAATTTGATATACTATTAATTGATTTACTTTAAAGTGAATTACTTTAGGAAACAACAATGCTGGAATTAAAAACATCCCAATTCCACCACTAATGGTTTGCGTAAGTTTGAGCGCCCCAATGGTGTTTCCATCTTCTGCGCTCAGTGTACCCAAATTAATTTGGGTGATATTAATTCCAAAAAATTGCATGCATAAAAAGTGAGAAATAAACGCACCTAAACTCATGAAGACGAGCACCATTCCTATTAGAATAAAAATTCTTCCGATATACAAAACCCATGGTGGCATGATAAACTGTTCAAATCTTTGCATTTTGATTACTTTTGCCCGCAATATAACCAAGTTTATTAAGTGGTAAAAATCGGACAAATTGAATTAGGGGAATTTCCTCTCTTATTGGCACCCATGGAAGATGTGAGCGACCCTCCTTTCCGTGCAGTTTGCAAGGTAAATGGCGCCGATATGATGTATACCGAATTTATTTCTTCGGAAGGTCTTATCAGAGATGCCATGAAGAGCAAACAAAAGCTCGACATCTTTGATTACGAACGCCCTATAGGCATTCAAATATTTGGTGGCGATGAAGAAGCAATGGCCTTGGCCACCCAAATTGTGGCCGTTGCCAACCCAGATTTAATTGATATAAACTTTGGTTGCCCTGTAAAAAAAGTGGTTTGCAAAGGCGCTGGCGCAGGCATTTTGCGTGATTTACCTAAAATGGTAAAACTCACCGATGCCGTTGTAAAAGCTACAAACCTACCCGTGACCGTTAAAACCCGTTTGGGTTGGGATGATGACACTAAAAACGTAGAAGAAGTGGCCGAACGACTACAAGATGTGGGCATACAAGCCTTAACCATTCATGGCCGAACCCGTGCACAATTGTACAAAGGCGAAGCAGATTGGACCCTCATAGCAGCTGTAAAAAACAACCCACGAATTAAAATTCCTATTTTTGGGAATGGTGATATTGACACGCCAGAGAAAGCATTAGCGTACAAAAACAAATACGGCGTAGACGGCATTATGATTGGTAGAGCAGCCATTGGCTATCCGTGGATTTTTAATGAAATAAAACATTTCCTGAAAACCGGAAATCATTTACCTGCCCCTACCATTTTACAACGCATAGAGGTTTGTAAAACCCATTTAGAAAAATCGGTGGAATGGAAAGGACCCAGAGCTGGTATTTATGAAATGCGCAGACACTATAGCCAATACTTCAAAGGCATAGACCATTTTAAAGAATTTAGAACCCGCTTGGTTACGGCTGATCACTTGGAAGAAATACAATTTATTTTACAAGACGTAGCCAAACACTACGCGGCAATTGGAACTATTTAAGAATAAAGTTTACCACTTTATCTATTAATTCTGCAGGAACATTATCTGCCTCTTCGTATTCTGCTGGCAGCGATGGTCCTTTGCCAGGCAAGCCCAAATGGTTCAAATTTGGAAACAATTCAAATTGCGCTTGGCTATTTTCTTTTAACAAAGTACGCCACAATTCCATTTCACTGGGTGGCACTTGGTAATCTCTTCCACCTTGTAAGAACAAAATTTTCTTTTGCATCAAATTTGCGCCAATTAGCTTCGGACTTATTTGGTTTAAAAACAATACATAATGAGGGTTAATGCCCGATGGCAAAGAATCTACAGGACTGCTTGCATTTATTTTATCGCGCATATAAATGGCTTTGGCAATAAAAGCATTGTATTCACTTTTTTGTGCTTTAGGCGCATTGGCTTGCAAATAATTTAATTGCATAAAAATTAAATTGGCCATATTGCTGTAGGCTCCCGCAAATGAAATATAGCCTGCAATATTTTGAATGTTTTGCTCAAAATAGGGCAATAAATAAGCTCCTTCACTATGGCCCAAAATATAAATCTGGTTGGTATCAATTTCAGGAATTTTCTTTACAACTTCCAAGGCACCCAATAAATCTAAAAGGTATTCTTCTTTTACGCTTACCTTAGTATTTTTGGCATAGGCCGAACCAAATTCCTTTGTTCGTTTATCGTAGCGGTAGCTCGCAATGCCTTTGCTGGCAAGGCCCCAGGCGAGGTCTTTGTAAATTCGGTTCGGACCAATTGTTAAATCTTTGTCGGTTGGCCCAGAACCGCCCACAATAATTACCACAGGAATATGTTGTTTTTTATTGGGTATGGTTACAATGCCTTCTGCAGGAAATTTTGGATCGGGCAATTTCCTTTTAATCTCATAAAAGTTTGACGCATCTACATATGCTGCGGGAGTATATTTGGGTGAAGCCGCCTCTAGAAACATCCCGCAAATTTTAGCATCTTTGTTGTATACCAATTTGAAGCCAATTTTTTGCTTTTCAAATTGAATAATAGTTTGGGTTATCGCCAAGGTATCTTTCATTTTTACCTTGGTTTCGCTAACAGACTTTACAGCACCCATTTGCATTTCCAAACCATCCCAAAAGCCTTGCAATTTTTCAATATCTAGGTAACGTTTCATTTCCGGACTCATGCGCAGCATAAGGCCTTCAAACTTTTGTTGCCTAAATAAATAAATGGCTTCTTGGGCTTTTTTGCTGGCATCAAAATTAAATTGCGCCATGGCATTTTGTCCAAACAAAACCACTAAAAATAAAATGAAGAATATCCGTTTCATACGGAAGCAAGATAAAACAAAAAACGAAACTCCTTTTTTAGCAAAAAAAATATTAGGCCAAAACAGGTTCCATCACAGGCATATTCATTTGCAACAAGCGACTTTGATAGCCTTTTAAATGTTCCAAATCTTTGCTGTATTTCAATTCCGTAAATAAATTTTGGTAATAACTTATTCCCTCGTTGAGGTTCTTTAGAAAACTCTGGAAATAGGCCGCCTTTTGCTTTGTTACAGGCAATGGTGTTGCTCCCGAACCAATTGTTTCTGTAATAACTTCTTCCAAGAAGTTGAGGTATAAATCCAACTCTTTTAAAAACACCTGCGGCCTGTCGCTTCTGTTTAAAATATTGGTTCGGCCATAAATATGGTCTACCATTTCTTGCAAAGAAACCAAGTGATCGTAATAGGCTAAGTTAGGACCAGGACAAATTGAAACACTGTCTAAATAATACTTGGTACCAATATTGTATTTCATTAAAGCAGCATTGGCAAGACCTACGCAGAGGCATTCTTTGCTGGTTGCCAAATCACTTTGTCTTTTCAATTCAGCATCGCTTAAACCCAAGGTTTTTAATTCTGCCAAACGCAAATGTTGGTATTGACGCGAGCCTGTACAAATTGGTTCTTCGGTATAATCTTTATTAAGTACAGAGAACTTTTTAGGACAAGCACTACCGGGTCTATTTCTGTCTATTAAGGCATCCTTTTCATGGGCCATGCTATTGTTTCTAATATTATTGAAACGCACGCCCAAGGGTGAGTTATGACTCAAATACAAATCTTTTTCTTTGGCAGCACATAAGAGCGCAAGCGTAGCATCGTCAACGGTTGTAGCCTCTGGTACCAATAAAAAAGTACTACCCCAACCCACTGCATCTAA
>CANFHJ010000031.1 GCA_947446605.1 Bacteroidota bacterium
CTTTACCTATTGCTGTAATTGGATAATAAAGCCCATCAAAATGAAAAAAATACTAAAATTTACTTTTGTCCTAATACTTATTTGTATTTCCGGTATTACTTATACCAATACATCTGGCCCTTCTGGAGGATTAACTGGTGCACCAAGTGAGGGAAATTGTACTTCTTGTCATGCAGGTAGCGCAATTACTGCAGGAACTGCATATAGTTCAATTACTTTAACAGGTATACCTGCTGGCGGTTATATTCCTGGAACAGCTTATACACTTACCTTAGGAGGTGGCACTGCGGCAACAGCTAAAAATGGTTTTCAAATTACAGCATTAAATGCTTCCAATGCTATGGCAGGAACCTTTACTGCAGGAACAGGTTCGCAAAGTATTACAAGTGGCGCCCGCTCTTATTTGGGTCATACTTCTGCAGGAACTTCTTTAAGTAGTTATACCTTTAACTGGACGGCCCCAAGCACCGCTGCTGGCCTTATTACATTCTATGTTTCTTATAATGGTAGTAATAATAATAGCTCAGATGTTGGCGATGCGATTTATGTGAAATCTTTTTCGTTCAATGTAGGAAATTTACCAACTGCTAGTATAACTGGGCCAGCTAATAACGCAGTTTTCTGTTTAGGTGATACTGTAAAGTTTACTGGAACTGCCACCAATAATCCAACAGCTTATTATTGGCAGTTTTTAGGAAATTCACCTGCTTCGTCTGCGCTTCAAAATCCTGCCATCGTTTTTACGCAAGCAGGATATACAACAGTTCGTTTAACAGCCGCCAATGCAAGTGGAACTTCTCCTGTAACAAGCATCATCATTCAAGTGGTGGCAAAACCTACAGCCACAATTAGTGTTTCGCCTTCACAGGTGGTTTGTGGAAATGATTCTGTTACATTAAGCGCCAACATAGGAACAGGTTTGAGTTATTTATGGTCGCCCGGAAATATGACCACGCCAAGCGTTAAAATTGGTTCTGCCGGAACCTACTCGGTAAAAGTTACCAATAGTGCGGGTTGTTTTAAGATGAGTAACAGCATAAGTACCACTTATACCAGTAAACCCATTATGCTTATTCAAACCAATACCGATACCATTTGTGAAAAAGACTCGCTCATTTTTGGCGGAAGCTTTGGGTTTAATTTATACCGGTTTTTTATAGATGGGGTGCAGGTTGATTCAATTAGTAATTCAAGCAAATGGATTAAGTTAAATGCAGGAACGCATGTGGTGGGTGTGAAAGGTTTTAATGGTTATTGTAACAGTGATTTAATTACCAAAAACATAATAGTTTATGCGCAAGATCCTGCACCAAGTATTGCTTGCGGCGCCAGTACAAGTTCTTCTATTGTTTTTACTGTAGGCAATAGTAACGCGCAATTGAGTTTAGATTCTGGCAATACTTGGATCAGTCCAAACAATGGTTTAAACCATGTAATTACAGGCCTATTGCCGAACCAAAGTAAAAATGTCTGGGTGAGGACTGCGAGTAATTCTCCCTGCTTGTATTCGGTAATTGGTAATAAAACTTGTATTGCCAGCAGTTGCCAGCCAATTAGTATGCAATTGTTGTATCCTAAAAATATGTGTAGCAATGGCACTAATTATTTAATAAAGGTATTAAGCACCAATGCAGTAAATCCATATTACAAGTATTCACAGCCACCTGTTGCGCCATTTGGTTTTACAAAAATTGATTCCTTCAGATTGTCCACTTCATTTGGTCAAACCATTACCGTCTCCGTTATTGATTCGGCTAATGTAGGCTGTGGTGTTAGAGATTCTGTGATTAATATCCCAACTGTTACTGTTTTTTCGCCAAGTGTAATTAACCAGGCAAAATTAACTGTTTGTGGAAATGATACTTTTTCGTTTGATGTTAAACCATATGGTACCATTGAAGATATAGTAAAAATGTTGAGTAATACTGGAACAGAAATAGCGAGTAAAACTATTACACAAGGCTTGCATTTTGGTCCATTTTCGGCCAGTTTATTTGCAAGCAATAATCAATTTAAATTGGTGGCTTTAGATACAGCTTCTGGTTGCAGCAGTATGCCTAACATTAAAACGGTAAAAATAAATGCACCAGCACAAGCCAAAATACAAGCATTTAAAGACAATTTAAACATAGAATTGCGTGATACCACTGCAGCTTCTGTTTCGCGGTCGTGGACATACGGCGATGGCAATAGCAATGCCAATACAGGCAGAACGCAGCTGCATACTTATACTAGCGCCGGTTCCTATAAGGTTGTTTTAAGTATTGTAGATGGAAATAATTGCAACAATTCAGATTCTATTACTCTAAATATTGTAGCTACAGGTTTGCAAAATGCAGGTAATAATGATTTATTTACCATGTATCCTAATCCGGTAAGCAATGCCATTACACTAGAGTGGCAAGGCAATAAGAATGCAAGTATTACCTTGTTAGATGAAAATGGAAAATCGTTATTTGCAGCTGCGGTAGAAAATGCCAAGCCAATATCCTTGGCAGGATTAGCGCAAGGTGTTTACCTGCTAAAGTTTGAGTTGGGTAGTGATATTACTTATCGAAAAATAGTGATCAACTAAAATAAAAAAGGCTGAACCATTTGGTTCAGCCTTTTTTATTTATGCTTCATAATCAACTACGCGTCTTTCGCTGCGGGCCTCCCCAATAAAAGGCATGATGGCTTTGTGCAAAGGATGTGATTGGTAAAAATCTAATGCTGCTTTGCTTTCAAATTCGCTGTACAAACAAAGGTCAGCAGATTCTGCAGAGGCTAGAAAATCTATACCGACTTCAATTTTCAAAAGGCCCTCAATTTGTCCCATTAAACCTTCTAATTTTTCTTTAATAGCAGCAGCATTTTCTGCTTTATTTAATCCGTTGGCTTGCTCATGGAGCTTCCAAAATACAATATGTTTAATCATGTTTATCTTAAAATATAAGAAAGTACTAATCTAAATCCTGAACTTTTGTTTCCAGCAGCATCTGTAAAGGTTTCTGCAATTCCACTTTCATTTAATTTCCATTCGTGCATGCCTTTTACAAAAAGAATTCCATAGGGGTTCTTCACCGTTTTTCCTTCGCCAGGGCCTTTCATTTGTGTCCATGCTTGCGTTGATACCAATTGGCATTTTACTTGCACTTTGGCGTTACTCAATTTTATTGCCATGTATTCTGCATATAGTTCAATTGCTTTGGGGCTGGCTAATAAAATGTATTTCGCTTTTGGGTTAATAGTTTTAGGAATGGAGGCCATGCAAAAATTAGCATCACTCATTCTTTTTTGTGCAATGAGCCAAAGAATAAAATCTTTGTATTCGCTTGTTTTTACGGGCTCTTTCATTACATAGAATGCCGGTAAACTGGCGTATAAATTATTAGATGGCACATAAATAAAACCTGTTGGTTTTGGAATAAAAGTGTTTTTAGGATTTACTTTTTGTGTCATTCCTTGGTTCGAACCGAGGAGAAGAAAAACAAGGATAAAAATATTTTTCATATTGCAAACATAGTGGTATAAAACAAAAACAGCCAATACAAATGTATTGGCTGTTTTATTAGTTTAAAAAGCAATTATTTTACTTCTTCAAATTCTACGTCTTCTACGTTGTTGCCACCTTGCGTTCCGCCTTCTTCAGGATTAGCGCCACCCTCTGGTTGTCCGCCTTGGGCTTGTTGTGCGCTGTAGATATCCTGACTGGCTTCTTGCCAAGCAGCATTTAAAGTTTCCATTGCAGCATCAATTGCGGCAAGGTTTTTCTCTGTATGTGCTTTTTTCAAATCTTCTAAGCCGCTTTCAATTTTTGATTTTTTATCGGCAGGGATTTTATCTCCGTATTCTTTGATTTGTTTTTCTGTTTGGAAAATTAAGCTATCGGCTTGGTTAATTTTTTCAACTTCTTCCTTGGCTTTTTTATCCTCATCTGCATTGGCTTCTGCTTCGCGTTTCATTCTTTCAATGTCTGCATCGCTTAGGCCAGAGCTGGCTTCAATTCTAATTTTTTGTTCTTTGCCAGTTCCTTTGTCTTTTGCGCTTACATGCAAAATACCGTTTGCATCAATATCAAAGGTAACTTCCACTTGAGGAACACCACGCGGTGCTGGTGGAATATCACTTAAATGGAAACGGCCAATAGACCTGTTTTGGTTAGCCATTGGGCGCTCACCTTGCAATACGTGAATTTCAACACTTGGTTGGTTATCTGAAGCGGTTGAGAAAACTTCACTGCGCTTGCTTGGAATAGTAGTGTTTGCTTCAATTAATTTAGTCATTACACCACCCATGGTTTCAATTCCAAGACTTAGTGGTGTAACATCTAATAACAATACATCTTTTACTTCACCAGTTAAAACACCACCTTGAATAGCTGCACCAATTGCTACTACTTCATCTGGGTTTACACCTTTAGAAGGCGCTTTGCCAAAGAAAGCTTCCACAGCTGCTTGGATAGCAGGAATACGGGTTGAACCACCAACTAAAATAACTTCATCAATATCGCTGTTACTCAAACCAGCGTTTTTCATGGCACTCTTGCAAGGCTCAATGGTACGCTTGATTAAGCTATCAACCAATTGCTCAAATTTTGCACGGGTTAAAGTTTTTACCAAGTGCTTAGGACCACTTGCCGTAGCAGTTACATATGGCAAGTTAATTTCTGTTTGTGCAGAGCTTGATAATTCAATTTTAGCTTTTTCTGCAGCTTCTTTCAAACGTTGCAAAGCCATTGGATCGAGACGCAAATCAATGCCTTCTTCTGTTTTAAATTCATCAGCCATCCAGCCAATAATCGCATTGTCAAAATCGTCACCACCTAAGTGGGTATCGCCATCTGTTGCTTTTACTTCAAATACGCCATCACCTAATTCTAGGATAGATACGTCATGTGTACCACCACCGCAATCGAAAACAACAATTTTCATGTCTTTTCCTTTTTTGTCAACGCCATATGCAAGCGCTGCTGCAGTTGGTTCGTTAATAATCCTGCGCACAGTTAAACCAGCAATTTCACCAGCTTCTTTGGTTGCTTGGCGTTGTGCATCGTTAAAATAAGCAGGTACGGTAATAACGGCTTCTTTTACTTCAGTTCCCAAATAATCTTCAGCTGTTTTCTTCATTTTTTGAAGAACCATGGCAGAAATTTCTTGGGCAGTGTACATTCTGCCGTCAATGTTTACGCGTGGGGTGTTGTTGTCACCTTTTTCAACCTTGTAAGGCACGCGGGTAGTTTCCTCAGCAACCTCAGAGTAGGTATGCCCCATAAAACGTTTGATAGAGTAGATGGTGTTAATTGGATTGGTTACCGCTTGTCTTTTTGCGGGATCACCAATTTTTCTTTCGCCATCTTTTAAAAAGGCCACAATGGAGGGAGTAGTTCTACGTCCTTCGCTGTTGGCAATTACAACGGGCTCATTACCTTCCATTACAGAAACGCAAGAGTTGGTTGTTCCTAAATCGATTCCTATTATTTTGCTCATATAAATTAATTTTCTTCTTTGCCTCAATTTAGCAATCAAAATGCCAATTCTAAAACTTGGCAGTTTAGGCTAATTTGTGGCAGTTTTTTAAAGAAAATTCCAATATTTCTGACCCAATGGCAGAAAATACTGTCAGTTAATAGATGAAATTCGGCAGTTCCTTAGAAAGTAGGAGCAGTGAGCTTTGGTCTATTTCCATAACACGCTCGGTGTAATTTCTGCTACTAAAAATGCCAATACCCAATTGAGTAGGTTCTATATTGCTGTAAAGCGGATTTTTTTGAACCACGGTTAAATCTGGTTTGGTTAAATCCAACATGGTTTGAAATTCTTGAGAGCCACCATAAGTTCTGAAGGTAACACTAATGGTTCTTCTAATTTTATTGGCATTAATTGGGATTTCTGATTTAAGAAAATCAATAAATGCTCTGCTGTATACGCTTTGTGTATAGAAGTTCTCTGGCTGATAGGCAATGCTTCTTACAACATTGTAATCTGCATATCTAATGGTGTAAATAGTGGTATCCTTTGCATCCATTTCTTTGTAGGTATACCTTACGCCTAAATCATACAGAAAAGAATTTCTGGCAGAAGTAAATCTAAAAGCAAAGGAGTGATTTGGAAATTTTGGGTCGTTGTATTTTAATACCAATTTCCTTGCTTCAATTACTGCATCCTTTACCAATACTGTTTTTGCGCTAAAATGGGCCTTCTTCTTAGGGTAATAAATGTCCAACATGTAAATTTCATTGGCCAAATTGTTTTTAGGTATAACAGTGGCATAAAAGGTATTTCTGTCCTTGGCAAAAAAACCAGAGTCCTTTGGAATGGTATCTACACGGTAGCAACGAAAAGTATCCTTTGTAACAATATTAATAATGTTTACTACCAATGAATCAAAATACAATGAGTCTGCCACCTGCGCCCCTGCTTGGGTAGTAGTGGTACTTGCATTTTGGTATAATTTCTGAATTCTTATGTATTGGATAGGGTCGTTTTGATCCAAAAAGCCATAAACAATGGCTACATCTTTATAAGGTGCATTGATGTCAATATCGTTTTTGCAGCCCAAAAGGAGGGCTAACACCATGACGCCGAGTAACTTTTTAAAATTCATCGTTTGCAAAGTAAGCTTAATTTTTCTTGACATCAAAAATACTTAGCAGAAGCAATTTGATTTTGGGTTTTATCTCTACCTTTGAATTTCATATTACTTGCCATGAGCACTTATAAAGAAGTAAAAAAAGTAACCACGCATACCCTTATTGAAATGAAAATGAGGGGAGAGAAAATTAGCATGCTAACAGCCTACGACTATAGCATGGCAAAAATTTTTGATGCGGCAAAAATTGATGTTTTATTGGTAGGAGATTCGGCATCCAATGTGATGCATGGCCATGAAACTACCCTGCCTATTACCCTAGATATAATGATTACCCATGCAGCAGCGGTTATTCGCGCGGTAGAAAGATCTTTGGTAGTTGTTGATCTTCCTTTTGGTTCGTACCAAGGAAATTCCAAAGAAGCCTTAAACTCTGCCATCCGCATTATGAAAGAGGCGGAGGCACATGCTGTAAAATTAGAAGGTGGAGAGGAAGTAGTTGATTCTGTAAAACGTATCCTAACAGCAGGTATTCCTGTGATGGGGCATTTGGGTTTAACCCCTCAAAGTATATATAAATTTGGCACCTATGAAGTGCGCGCCAAAGAAGAGGAAGAAGCGCAGAAGTTATTGCACGACGCCAAATTGTTAGAGGAGGCAGGTTGTTTTTCTATTGTGCTCGAAAAAATTCCATCTAAGTTGGCGAAACAAGTTGCCGAAATGGTTAAAATCCCTGTAATAGGCATTGGTGCTGGTCCTGATGTAGACGGTCAAGTATTGGTAAGCCACGATATGTTGGGAATAAACAAAGATTTTTCACCTAAGTTTTTGCGTCGTTACCTCAATTTATACGATGAAATTAAGGGAGCTGTTGAACAATATGTGGCCGATGTAAAATCGGTAGATTTCCCCAATGAAAAAGAACAATACTAAGTAGTTTCTTTTCTATGCTAAAAGTTCTTTTTGAAGACAATCACCTGATTGCAGTAAGCAAAAAATCTGGTCAAACCGTGCAGCCTGAGCCAGGCAAGCCTGTATCCTTGGAGGAAGAAGTAAAAGACTACCTCAAAGAAAAATATAAGAAAGAAGGGGCGGTATTCCTGGGAGTAATCCATCGTTTGGATATGCCTGTTGCAGGTTTGGTTCTTTTTGCCCGAACCAGCAAAGCCTTGGTGCGTATGAACGAGTTGTTTCAAAAACGTGAGGTTCAAAAATTCTATTTGGCTTGGGTCGAAAATAATTTACCCGAAAAAGAAGCGTTGATTACCCATTGGTTGCGCAGAGACGAACATAAGAATTTTACCAAAGCCTTCACTTCTGAAGTAAAAAATGCCGACAAGGCACAGCTCAAATACCAAGTTTTAAAAAAAGACGGTAAGTTAAGCCTGCTCCGCATAGAGCTCTTAACAGGACGTAAACACCAAATTAGGGCGCAGTTGAGCGCTATTGGTTGCCCAATTGTTGGCGATTTAAAATATGGTGCAAGTGCCGCCAATAGAGATGGGAGCATTGCCCTTCAAAGCAGTGAATTACATTTTAAACATCCTGTTGGGGGAGAAGCCCTTTCCATTGTTTTAAATCATTCCTAAAAGTGATATCTAAAATCTTCCTATCTTCGTCACCCAATTCAAAACCTTATAATTTTATACCATGAACGGTTTTTTTAAAGTACCAGTACCGGTAAACGAACCCGTACTTAATTATGCGCCAGGTAGCGCCGAACGCATTGCCCTAAAAGATGCATTGCAAGATGCCAGAAGTAAACAAATAGATGTTCCTATGTATATAGGTGGTGCAGAAGTAAGAAGTGGGAATACCATGGAAATGCGTCCGCCACACGATCACCAACATGTTTTAGGAACCTTTCATGTAAGTGATGCCAATCATGTAAACCAAGCCATTGCTGCGGCACTTGCCGCTAAACCAAAATGGGAAGCCTTGAATTGGGAGCAAAGAGCTGCTATTTTCTTAAAAGCTGCTGAGTTAATTGCGGGTCCTTACCGCGCCAAATTAAACGCTGCTACTATGTTGGGGCAAAGTAAAAATGCTTACCAAGCAGAAATTGATAGCGCTTGTGAAATCATTGATTTCTTGCGCTTCAATGTGTCGTTTATGAGCGAAATTTATGCAGAACAACCACAATCGGCAAAAGGTATTTGGAACAGAATTGAATACAGACCCTTAGAAGGTTTTATTTATGCATTGACCCCATTTAATTTTACGGCCATTGCAGGTAACTTACCTGCTTCTGCTGCCATGATGGGGAATGTAGTGGTTTGGAAACCAAGTAATACGCAAGTATACGCTGCCAATGTTTTAATGGAAATTTTCAATGAAGCTGGTGTGCCGGCTGGTGTTATCAATTTAATATATCCAAGTGGTCCGGTGGCAGCAGAGGTTATTTTTAACCATGCAGATTTTGCAGGTATACACTTTACAGGTTCAACCGGAGTTTTTCAAAGTATTTGGAAAACTATAGGAAACAATATTCATAAATTTAAAACCTATCCAAGAATAGTAGGCGAAACAGGTGGCAAAGATTTTATCATTGCGCATTCATCTGTACATGTAGATACATTGGTTACGGCTATGTTGCGTGGTGCCTTTGAATACCAAGGACAGAAATGTTCTGCGGCATCTAGAGCTTATGTGCCAAGCAATGTTTGGGATGAGGTAAAAACTAAATTGGTAAAAGAAATTGCTGGTTTCCATGTTGGGCCAGTTGAAGATTTCCGCAATTTTGTGAATGCCGTAATTGATGAAAAATCTTTTGATAAATTGGCTGCATATATAGAACAAGCCAAAAAAGATCCATCGTGTGAAATTATTGCAGGTGGTACTTACGATAAATCTAAAGGATGGTTTATTGATCCAACCATTATTGTTACCAAAGATCCAAAATATACCACTATGTGTGAGGAGTTGTTTGGGCCGGTTTTAACGGTATACGTATATGAGGCAGATCAATTTGAAGCAGCATTGGATTTGGTAGATGCTACCTCTGAATATGCCTTAACGGGCGCTGTATTGGCGCAAGACCGTTATGCCATTGATTTGGCAACTTGGAAATTGAGAAATGCAGCAGGTAATTTTTATATCAACGATAAACCAACAGGTGCAGTAGTAGGGCAACAACCTTTTGGTGGTGCGCGTGCCAGTGGTACCAATGATAAAGCGGGTGCTATGATTAACCTTATGCGTTGGGTGAGTTTGAGAACTATCAAAGAAACTTTTGTTCCGCCACATCGCTACGAATATGATTTTATGAAAGAAGCTTAGGCTTTATTTAACGGATAAAAAAACGCCAGCTTGCTGGCGTTTTTTTTATGTCTTTTTTTTAAGCAGGCTATTTGTAAATTCGCCCAACATGAATGCAGCAGAAATTTGGATGAACAGATGCCTTGAACTTGCCCGCTTAGGCGCAGGAAAGGTTGCGCCAAATCCTATGGTAGGAGCGCTGCTTGTGCACAATGGTAAAATAATTGGAGAAGGATGGCACCAAGCCTTTGGTTCGGCCCATGCAGAAGTAAATGCCATAAACAATGTAAAAGATAAAAGTCTTTTAAAAGAGGCTACCTTATATGTAAACCTTGAACCTTGTGCCCATTTTGGAAAAACTCCTCCATGTGCCAATTTAATTATTGAGTATAAAATTCCACAGGTAGTAATAGGTATGCGCGATCCAAATCCGCTTGTTGCTGGAAAAGGAATTGAATTATTGCAGGCAGCGGGAATTGCAATAACAGAAGGTGTTTTGGAGCATGCCTGTTTGGCTTTAAACAAAAGATTTTTGTGTTATATGCAACACAAAAGACCATTTGTAATTCTTAAATGGGCACAAACCAATAATGGGTTTTTATCGCCAGATAGCAGTAAAATGAGTGCGGCGCAATTTGAAGAAGAACGACATATCACTGGTTTTTTAGTACAAAAGTTGGTGCATAAATGGCGCACACAAGAAGATGCCATTATGGTGGCTACCAATACGGCGCTATCAGATAATCCCGCACTCAATGCCAGGGCTTGGGAGGGAGATGCGCCCATTAGGGTGGTCTTAGACCAACATTTACGTTTGCCACAAACCTTAAAAATATACGACCAATCGCAAAAAACTTTTATTGTAAATGGGTTAAAGGAGGATGCAAATGGAAATACTTTTTTCTTAAAAGTTGACTTTAGTAAAAATTGGTTCGAACAGCTTTTAGAAAAATTATATGCCCAACAAATTCAAAGCTTAATTGTTGAAGGAGGCGGACAATTGTTAAGGCATATTATAGCACAAAATGCCTGGGATGAAGCCATTGTTTTTTATGCACCAAAAAGCATTTCAAATGGTATTGCAGCACCTGCTATTGCTGGTTTTGTTCAACAAAAATTGCAGCTCGATGAAATGCAAATGATTCAGTATATCAACAAATGATTTATTTATTACTCAGTATATTTTTTTCTGCTTTTACCGTAAGCTTTTTCAAGATTTTTGAAATAAAAAAGGTCCATACCTTTCAGGCTATTATTGTCAATTATTTAACCTGTAGTATCATTGGTTCTTTTTTTGCTGATACCAAATTATGGCAAGCTGGTTTATGGCAAGCTGATTGGCTTTTGTATGCCGCAATTTTAGGTTGTTTGTTTATTGCCATCTTTTATTGCATTGCTTTAACCGCCCAAAAAATAAGTGTAAGTACCAGTATGGTTGCCGCCAAATTATCAGTGGTGGTGCCAGTGTTAATGGCCTTTTTCCTATATCATGAAACCCTCAACGGATTAAAGATTTTTGGTATTTTGGTTTCATTGATTGCTGTATTTTTTATCAGTCGCAAATCAAAAAGTGATCCAGCGGAATTAGCGCATTTTTGGTATTTGCCGCTTTTAGTTTTTATGGGAAGTGGTGCCATTGATACTCTTTTAAATTTTGTAGAAGAGAAGTTTATTCCTCCCTTTACCGCAGATGATATTGTTACAACTGCTTTCTTTTCTGCTTTTGTTTTAGGTACCACTGTACTTGTTATAGATAGCTTGAAAAATAGAAATCCATTTTTTGCCAAATCTGTTTTATGGGGAATTTTATTGGGCATTCCCAATTATTTTAGCATGTATTTTTTGGTAAAAACTTTGGGTGCTTTTCCTGCTACTTTTATTTTTCCAATTAATAATATTGGTATTGTTGCAGCAACTACAGCCATTGCCGTTTTGGCTTTTAAAGAAAAGCTCAATAAAAAAAATACCATTGGAATATTATTGGCCATTGCCGCAATTGTTCTCATTGCCTTCTCATGATTTTTCCAGATAGTTTTACTACCATCAACCAGGCCTTAACGGGTGATTTTAAAGACAAGGGGAGTAAGTTTTTGGCCTATGCCTTTCCTGTTACCTCTGAGGACGAGGTAAAAGAACACCTAAAGGCCCTGAAAAAAGAACATTATGCGGCCGCTCATATTTGTTGGGCCTACGTTATAGGTGTGGCAGAAAAGGAAGAGAAAAGTTCAGATGATAGAGAGCCAGCAGGTTCTGCGGGGAAACCAATTTTACGCAATATTTTAGAAAAGAAATTGTGCAATGTTATGGTGGCAGTGGTGCGTTACTTTGGCGGAAAATTATTGGGTGTACCTGGCTTAATACAAGCTTATGGCGAAGCGGCTCGCAATGCTTTGTTGGTAGAAAATTTAGCTGAGAAAAGAGTTTTTCATGTGTATTTTCAAGCTTGTACCTTTGATCAACAACATGAAATTATTAGAATTGGAAAACAGAATTCGGTAAAATTTTACCCAGATGTGCAAGATTCACTTCCAGGTATTACCTTTGAAATAGCCCCTGGAATTTTAGATAAAATGAAAAATGCCCTGCAATTGTTTGGCTTTGAAACGCCTTATGAAATTCGGGTAATATTTATAAAGTAAGAAAATGATAAAATTTTTTAAGCATACCTTCATCTCAAATCGTGCCATTTTGCTAGGTTTGTTTGCAAGTTTTTATTTGCTATTTGGTTCGACCCAAAGCCGCGCTAATAACCCTGCCATGGAAGCTTTGGCATTGGCGCATCATACAGTTTTGCAGGCAAATCCTTGGTTAGCTACCAATCAAAATGCCATTGAATTAAGTAGCCAAAAAAATGGTCCAATGGGATGGCATTTTATGTTTGTTCAAACACACCAAGGCATACGCGTACACGAGGCAGATATCAAAGTAAATATTAGTAATGCTAACACAGTTTTGAGTATTTTTAATAAGCTCAAACCAATTTATGAACTATTACCTGCCATTGCAAATCCGCTAGTTTCTAAGAGCGATTGCAGTGCATACAAACAAGTTAACCAAGAATGGGTAGCAGTGCTTGTGCGCAAAGCACCAAATGCTTTGGGTGAAATGGTAGAGACTGTTTACACTGCTAATAATCAAATTCTGCAACAAAGACCCTTAGATTTGTTTAACCGCATAGATACCTTGGTGCCAACCAAAGTTTTTAATCCAGACCCACTTACAACAGCCCAAAAAGCATACGGAGCCGGCGGATTGTATAAAAACATGAATGGGGCAGATGTAACAGAAATTAATGCCGAACGCAAGCTAAAAAATGTAAGCTTGCAATGGAGCAATGATACTTTTTATGCGGCCAATAAATATGTTAGAATTCGTGATTTAGAATCTCCTAATCAAACAGTTTTTAGAAGTACCAATTACCAATTTGATTTTACACGCAGTCATACCGAATTTAGGGAAATGAACTGTTTGTTTCATATTTATACCTATCGTGAATACCTAGCAAGCATTGGTTTTCCTTTGGCAGATATGCCCGCCATTTGGGCCGATCCAACGGCTTACCAAGGCCAAGATCAATCTCGTTTTTCGTATTCTACTTTTGGTGAACCTGCATTGTTTTTTGGTACAGGTGGCGTGGCAGATGCAGAAGATGCGGATGTAATTACACATGAGTATACGCATGGACTTGCAGATTTTATTTCACCCAACTCTAGCAATGGCGATGAACGTTTAGCAGTTGAAGAAGCCAATGCAGATTTTATGGCTTGCCAGTATTCAAAAAATATTTCGGATTACAATTGGCGTTGGGTGTTTAATTGGGACGGTCATAATGAATTTTGGAATGGTAGAAATGCCAATAGTTCCAATGTATATCCTGCAGATTTAAGCACAGATTATTATGTGTCTTCTTTGATTTGGAGCAGCATGCTCAATGATTTAAGTGTAAGCTTAAATAGAGAAATTGTAACACGTTTGTTGTTAAGTTCTATGTATAATTATGCCAATAACATGAGCATGCAAGAAACTGCAGATTTATTGGTTCAGGCCGACAGTGTTTTGTATGGCTATGCGCATTTTTTTGAATTACAAACCAATTTGGTACATAGAGGATTTACTGTTACTGCTGGAATAAAAACCATGGTTCAAAATGTGCCAGGCTTATTGGTAGTGAACTCACAAGGATTTGCAAATGGAAGCGGCCATGTTCAAATTAATATAAAAGATGGTGGTTTATTAAAAGCCAACTTGTATGATAGCAATGGAAAATTACTCAATAGTTTTGAGGAATTTGTTTCAGAAATTAATTTCGGTTCGAACCAATTGCCGTTTGGTATTTATTTCTTGAAGGTGGAAGATACCGATGGAAATACATCTACGGTAAGGTTAATGAAGTTCAATTAAAATTAATTGAGCAAGGCGTTTTCGTGCTTTTTGTTGGCCAATTGACCACAGGCTGCATCAATGTCTTTCCCCCTGCTTCTTCTTACGCGGGCAATAATTCCATTGCGTTCGAGGTAAGCACAAAATTCATCTATTTTCTTTGAATCTGCTTTTTCAAAAGCCCCGTCACCGGTTGGATTGTATTCAATAACGTTTACCTTACTTTCAATGGGTTTACAAAAACTCAAGAGTTCTTTTGCATCTTTTAGGCTTTCGTTAAAATCTTTGAAGGCTATGTATTCAAAGGTGACGCGCTTGCCTGTTTTGTTGCAAAAATATTTTAATGCAGCACCCACTTCTTTTAAGTTATTGCTTTCATTGATGGGCATAATTAAATTTCGTTTTTCATCGCTGGCAGCATGTAAGCTCAATGCAAGGTTAAACCTAACGCCATCATCTGCCAATTTACGAATCATTTTTGCAATGCCTGCGGTAGAAACGGTAATTCTATCTGGACTCATGTTGAGCCCTTCTGGCGAACAAATCTTTTCTATGCCTTTTAAAACATTGGCATAATTGAGTAAGGGTTCGCCCATGCCCATAAATACAATATTTGTTAAAGGTTTTTGGTAATGTTCCCAAGCCCAACTTTTTATTAAAACTACTTGGTCGTATATTTCATCTGGTGTTAAATTTCTGGCCCGATCCATTTTACCTGTTGCGCAGAATTTACAACTTAAACTACAACCCACTTGCGAGCTTACACAAGCTGTCATGCGCTCGTCTGCAGGAATTAAAACCCCTTCAACCAAATGTCCATCAAACAGCCTAAAACCACTCTTAATGGTGCCATCGTTGCTTATTTGTTTGTCTTCTACTTTTACGGCATTGATAACAAAATTGTCTTTAAGCCAATTTCGGGTAACTAAATTGAGGTTACTCATGGCATCAAAATCTGTTGCAGATTTTTTCCAAAGCCATTCATATACCTGCTGACCCCTAAATGCTTTGTCGCCCATTTGCACAAATGCATCTTTTAATTGGGTTAAGGTAAGTGAGCGGATATCTGTTTTAGGCAATTCTTGCATAGGCTACAAAGATAAGTGATTAGAAGAGAAATTGAGGGGATTCCGCAGAAAGCAGTATTTTTGGAATGAAATAAAGGCAACACCTACAAATAAAAAGGCATGATAATTATTGGAAATACATTGGTTTCGGAAGATTTATTCGATCAAGAATTTATTTGTAACTTAAGTGCTTGTAAGGGTTCTTGTTGCATTGAGGGCGACAGTGGGGCGCCGGTAAAATTGGAAGAAAAGGAAGCCATTGAAAAGGAGATGCAAAAAATTGTTCCTTATTTAAGTGAAGCTTCTTTGCAGGATATAGAAAAGCGAGGTGGATTTGAAATAGATGAAGATGGCGAATGGGTGACCACCTGTTTGCCTACTGGCGAATGCAATTTTGTGCGCCGAGACGCAGATGGCTTATTGAGTTGCGGCATTGAAAAAAGTTTTTTAGCAGGGGAGTCTAAAATAAGGAAACCCAGTTCTTGTTATTTGTACCCTATACGTGTAATAAAGGTTGGCGATTACGAGGCATTGAATTACCATAGATGGGATATTTGTAAAGCAGCCTGCACATTGGGCAAACAGGAAAAAGTTGCCGTATATCAATTTTTAAAAGAGCCCTTAATTGATAGGTTTGGTGCAGCATGGTATGCAGAACTGGCAGAAGTTGCCCAAGCTTTTTTAGAGCAGTTTAAGAAGTAGGTTTTGATTTTGCTGAAGCAATCTTGATTTCTATTCACCTGTAAATTTTAACGGATTATTTTCTCATTTGAAGATCTTATGAGTATTATTGGATATAAATTATTTTTAACATAGTTATATTTAAGCCAATTATTGCTGCTAAAAAGAATGAAAAAAAAGCTGCTTTCCATTTTTATTTTATTGCATGCTTTCCAAATTGGAATTGCACAACCTGCAAATACAAATATGAGTAACGGCATTTTTTTTGACGGAGAGCCTTATCTTGTTATCAACCCGACCAACCACCAAAATTTAGTGGCTGCATGGATGGGTATAAAATATTCGGGTGGATTATATCGCATTGCCATAAAAACGAGGGCAAGTTTTGATGGTGGTAATTCTTGGAGCACAATAAATACACTTCCTCATTTTGGAACTGGCTTTGGTTCTGCTGATGTATCTATGGCATTTGACAAAAACGGTTTGTTATTTATCTCCTACATTGATTACAGGCAAGCACCCGACAGCGGTGGCATTTATGTTGCCCGATCATTTAATGGTGGATTGAATTGGGATACGCCTTCTAAAGCCTTTGATATGTATGATGTTAAAAACAAAAGACCTATTGACAGACCTTGGTTGGTAGTAGACAAATCTAATACCCTAAATTCAGGAGCCCTCTATATTACCACAAAGCCGGCACCTTGGATTGCGCCACCCAATCGCAATTACTTTAAAGTTTCTGCAGACAGTGGACATACATGGACCTCCATTGCAAACGTAGATGGTGGCGCATATTTGGTTGGAGATTTAATTGCTCAGCCGATGGCGACGCCAAATACCATGGTAAATGGAAATTTTTGCGCTGCCTATCCAAGTTATGTGACGGCTCAAAATCCTTTTCCTGCTTATTATTTTGCAAAATCAACCAACAGAGGTCAAACATTTTCTTATGCAACAATTTTTGCAGGAATGTTTAATCCACTTGACACAAACTTTAAGAGTGCTTTTCGTTTGGCATCAAATCCAATTGACAGTAATAAATTGGTTTTTCTGCTTCCCAATGCCATGAATGGAGATGTTGATATTATGGCTTTCAGTAGCAATGATGGTGGTCAAACATGGAGCAAAAACATTCGTGTAAATGATGATCTAATTTTAAATGGAAAAGCGCAAGATATGGTTTGGGCAGAATACAACGAACAAGGAAATTTAGCCGTTACTTGGAGAGACAGACGCAATTCTGGAGCAAACGGATTTTGGAACGCTGGCTATGATTTTTATTATGCTATAAGTAAAGATAATGGCCAAACCTTCTCAGCCAATCAAAAACTAACAAGTCAGTTTATAGCATTTGATTCTATTCTCACACAAAACGGTAATGATATAATGGGCTGTGTTTATCAAGGTGATACATTATACTCGGTATGGGGTGATACGCGATCAGGCAAAATGAATATCTATTTTGCTAAAACAATAGCAAGCACCAACACCAATGTTGGAATTAACCTGCTTAATGGGGAAGAATTTAGATGGGAAATATTTCCAAACCCTGCAAATGATTTTTTAAATGTTGTCATTTCAGATCACATAAACGCTAAAGAAATTTTTGTTTATGATGCGGGTGGTAAAAAAATACTTATGCAAACAATAAAAGACAATAACTTCAATATCAATACTCAAAGCTTTTCGAAAGGATTTTATTTTTTGAAAATTGACAATGAAATTAAAAGATTTATTAAAGATTAAATTAAAAATTAATCCTCTTGAATGATAATTTGTCAGCTAACAGTAAATTAAACTAAGAAATAGAAGGATAATTTATTTATTAACGTCTAAGGAATCAAATAAAAAACACCAACATGATAAGAAAAATACTTCTAATTGCTCTATTTTTTGCTGCTACGCTATGCAAAGCACAATACAATACCATGTGGTTGCCAGATACATTATCTGGTACCAATTTTAATTTAACTATTAAAGACACCTTTGCGCAAATTGTAAAAACAGGCAATCAAACCATTACAAGTGGTATAAATGGTAAATTTTGGGGGCCAACTTTGTTCGTAAATAAAGGTGATGTTGTGCACATGAATGTGACAAATAAATTAAATGATAGCACTACAATTCACTGGCATGGTATGCATTTGCCAGCAGTAATGGATGGCGGACCACATCAAATAATTCCACCGAACACCATTTGGCAGCCTTATTGGACTGTTAAAAATAATGCAGCAACCTATTGGTATCATCCTCATTTACATGTTATGACGGAAGAACAAATTACCAAAGGTATTGGAGGTTTGTTGATCGTAAGAGATAATGTAGAAAGTGCATTGCCATTGCCTAGAACCTATGGTGTTGATGATATTCCTTTAGTGCTTACCGACAGAGATTTTACTACTTCTAATCAATTTAGCGTTGTTCCTTACGGAGACAGCATGCTTACCAATATGACATTGAGAGCTCAATACACCTTGCCAGCCCAAGTTGTTCGATTTAGAATATTAAATGCAGCAATAGAGAGAAGTTATAACTTAGGTTTTAGCGATGGCAGAAGTTTTTCAATTATTACCAGTGATGGCGGTTTGCTAAACGCACCTGTAGTGCTTAATAAATATTTATTGCATGCTGGTGAGCGCGTTGAAATTTTGGTAAACTGTACCGGACAGAATGGAACAAACGTAGATTTAAAAGCGTATAATTCATTGCTAGGTGGTTTTATTGCAGGGGGTGAGAATTTTACAACGGGTCCATTTGGTAATTTTTTAGGGCATAAAGATTTTAATATTTTACACCTTAATATTGGCGTGCCAACTTCAAATCCAATTACAACTTTACCCGCAACTTTAACCACCAATACTTTATTAAATGCAGCAAATGCAAGCATTACTCGCAAACTAACCATAAGTGATAGCACAGGTGTAGTTTTAACTCCTCCTGTACTTGGGCCTAATGCATTTATTTTGAATCATAAATTATTTGATATTAATTATATAGACTATAAAGTATCCTTAAACAATACGGAAATTTGGGAAATCACCAGTTCGTCTGTCTTTGGCCATCCATTTCACATACATGATGTAGAATTTAATATTATTTCAGTAAATGGAGCAGCACCAACTGCCGAGCAGGCAGGGTGGAAAGATGTGGTTTTTATTCCAGGTAAAACAGGTGGTGGACCTGGTGGAGGAGGAACACCTACTGTGGTAAAGTTTATTGCAAAATTTGATGATTATGCAGATGAATTGCATCCATTTATGTTTCACTGTCATATTAGTTTGCATGAAGATGAAGGTATGATGGGTCAATTTGTAGTTACCAACCCAACTGCAGTAAATGAAAATGTTGCAATTGCAATACCCTTTACTTTGTATCCAAACCCTGCAAATGATAAATTGTTTATTCAATTTAACAATCAAGATCAATCTGCCTATTACATTACCATCACAGATGCTTTGGGTCGAACCAAATTAATGTTGCCTAAACCAGAGTTGCAAAATGGAATTGATATTAGCAAATTCAGTAAAGGTATTTATTATATATCAATCATAGAGGATACCACTAAACAAATGGTAACAAAATCATTTATTATAAACTAGGGAAATAAAAAACTTATTTCTATCAATGTTGCGATTTGAAAATTATATTTTCAAATCGCAATTTGCCTTTGGTAGCTATAAATAACATGAATACTTTGTAAATGTTCGTAAAACTTTTGGGTTCAGGCAACAACATACTTTGTTTTTTCATTTTGATCCTTGACTTGCATCATTTTTTTTTAAAAACACACTATGTATAAAAAAATATTTTTCCTTTTCTTGGTTTATGCATTTTCAATAAATACGCAAGCACAACGCAATACCATTTTAATAATTGCAGATGATTTAAGTCCTGATTATTTTGGCTTTTATGAAAATTCAGTTGACACCGTTGATGTGCCCAATATTAGAAGTTTATTGGCCAAAGGCGTGCGCTTTAAAAATTTAATGAGTAACCCTGTTTGTTCAAGTACACGCACCACTATCCTTACAGGTCGTTATAGCTTTAGAACGGGTGTTGGGGGTATTGTTGGAGGAATAGGAGGAAGCAATCAAATAGATACTTCTGAAATTTCAATTCCTAAACTATTAAAAATTTATAACCCAACCATTGTAAAAGCAAATATTGGGAAATGGCATTTGAAGCAAGCCGTTCCGGCAATTAACTTAGTGAGTCCGCTCGCATTGGGTTATAATTGGTGTGAAGGACCATTTATTGGTCAGCTTCCAAGTTTTACCAATTGGACAAAATATACCAATGGTGTTGCCAGCACTATTACAACCTATGCCACCACAGAAAATGTAAATAATGCAGTTGCCTGGTTAAAAGCCCAATCTTCTGGCAATCCTTGTTTTTTATGGTTGGCATTTAATGCGCCACATGAACCGCTACATCTGCCGCCTGCTGGCTTGCATACCTATACCAAGCTGAGTGGAACAGCTGCAGATATCAATGCACAACCTAAGCAATATTTTAAAGCCATGATACAGGCAATGGACCATGAAATTGGACGTTTGTTTGATAGCTTAAGGATGATGAACAAATTTGATAGTACCGATTTTATTTTTATTGGAGATAATGGAAATACCGCTCGTACAGCACAAATTTCAGACCTAACAAAAGCAAAAGGTACTGTTTATGAATATGGTGTGCATGTGCCGCTCATTATTGCAGGACCATCTGTGGTAAATCAAGGAAGAGTGAGCAACGCTTTGGTAAACACCACAGATTTATTTGCCACCATTGTTGAAAATTTTGGTTTTACCAATTGGCAAAAACAAATACCCCCCAACAAACCAGTTGATAGTAGAAGTTTACAACCAATAATTAAAAATATAAGTGACAGCGTAAGACCTTGGGTGTTTAGTGAAATATTTAAACTTACCACAGATAGTGCCGATGGCAAAGGCATGCGTAATAGGAATTATAAATTAATAAAATTTGATTATGGCAGTGAAGAATTTTATAACCTAATACTAGATCCTTTAGAAAGCAATAATTTATTAAAAGGAAACCTAAATGCAGCAGACATTAGTAATTATAATTATTTATGCGGAGAAATGACCAATTTAGTTTTAGGTACTTCCTTTTGTAAAAACGGAGTTGGCATACAGCAATTAGATGTGAATGATATAATTGAAATTTATCCGAACCCGACCAGTGCGACATTAAATATAAAATTGAAAGACAATTTTTTTGGAAATTTTACTGTTAAATTAATTGATAATTTGGGAAAAGTAATCTACGAGCAACAAAACCTACTTCCATCAAATACCTATTCTTTGAACATTACTAAATTTCCAAAAGGGATTTATTTTGCCCTATTTGAAACAGAAGGAGTTAGGTGGACAAAAAAGATTATTTTAGATTAAATAAAAGTGTTCTATACCTCCTGTTTGTAAAGTAAAAGAAGGCTATTATGTTCGGCTAAACCCTTATTTTTTTTATTAAATTAGGCAGTTGCTTAACATCAAATTTAATATACCCGAAAATTTGCGGCGTTCCATAAACAGGGAGGCAAAAATTAAAATTACTCATACATGAAAAATACAGCATTAATAACAGGAGCATCCAATGGTATTGGATTAGAATTGGCCAAAATTCATGCCTCAAAAGGTGGCAATTTGGTTTTGGTTGCTAGAAATAAAGCCAAATTGGATGAGCTTAAAAACGACTTAGAAAAACAATTTAATGTTTCCGTTTATACCATTGGCAAAGACCTTTCCGAACCCAATGCGGCGCAACAGGTATATGACGAAACAAGTAAGCAAAATATTCAAATTGATTATTTAATCAACAACGCAGGTTTTGGTGAATTTGGAATGTTTGCAGAAACCGATTGGAACAAGGAAGTGCAAATGATTAATTTGAACATCACCACGCTGACACATTTTACGAAACTGTATTTACAAGATATGGTAAAACGTAGCAGTGGCAGAATTATGAATGTGGCTTCAACCGCAGCTTTCCAACCTGGTCCAACAATGGCTATCTATTGCGCAACCAAGGCCTATGTTTTGAGTTTTACCGAAGCCATTAGCAATGAAGTGAGTGACAAAGGTGTTAGTATAACAGCACTTTGTCCGGGCGCCACTGTTACAGGTTTTCAAGCTGCAGCGGGCATGGAAGAAAGTGCTTTATTTTCAAGGAATAATTTGCCAACAGGTAAAGAAGTTGCTGTATATGGTTATGCCGCTATGCTAAAAGGAAAAACAGTTGCTGTACATGGCTTGTTAAATAATATAATGGCTATTTCTATCAGGTTTATTCCAAGAGCTTTGGTTTTAAAAGTAACGCGCAAGATTTTTGAAAAGGCATAATTTTTTTCGGTTCGAACCAAAATTAATTTTAGAATTTCGCTGTTGGCATTAACCACAATAAGCCTTGTGCTTTTTGGTATCTTAGGTATTTTTTTTATATTTGGTATAAGGTTAATAAGTCCAATTATTGTTCTAAAGGCTTGTTTGAGTCGCCCATATTAAAATGAAAAAGATAATTACGCTATGTTCATTCTTACTTTTTTATGGTTTGGAGTTATTTGCACAATTGCCAACTCCTGCCTTGATAGGCTATTGGCATAATTGGAATGATATTAACGCACCGTATATTCAATTAGATTCGGTTGACAGTAGGTATAATGTAATAGAAGTTGCTTTTGCCATTCCAACTTCTACCACCAATA
>CANFHJ010000032.1 GCA_947446605.1 Bacteroidota bacterium
CCAATCTCCCGGTTTAAATTTCTCTTTGGGAAATTTCTTGGGTGCTTCCGAATTAGACGTACAAAAAGTTGATTTAATAGTAGGTGCAAGTGGCGCGTATTATGGTCCTAACGCCTTTAATGGTGTAATTAATATGCAAACAAAAAATCCGTTTTTGTTTCCGGGTTTGAGTTTTCAAGTAAGGGTTGGGGAGCGCAGTTTAAAAGAAGTTGCCGTGCGTTATGCCGAAGTTTTTAAGAACAAAAAAGGCGAACAAAAATTGGCCTATAAATTTAATTTATTTGCCATGAGTGCTTACGATTGGCAAGCAACCAATTACGAAAAAACCTCGCAAAGCCCAGTAGACGAAAAGAACCCAGGTGGTTATGATGCCGTAAACGTTTATGGCGATGAATATTCCAACTCACGTTTCCGTCAATCTGGATTAACCTATTTGGGTTATGGCTACGCAGTTAGAAAAGGCTACCAAGAAAAAGATTTGGTTGATTACAATTCTAGAAACCTAAAATTAAATGCAGCGGTTCATTACAAGGTAACAAAAGAGGTGGAGTTAATTGTGAGTACGAGCTTTGGTTATGGAACTACCGTTTACCAGGGCGATAACCGCTTTAGTTTAAAAGATATTCGCTTTAACCAGAACAAAATTGAGCTGCGCAAAGAAAACAGTTTCTTTATTCGTGCCTACAATACGCAAGAAAATGCGGGCAATAGTTTTGATGCTTATGCCGCTGCCTTGCTTTTGCAAAATTATGCCAAGAAAGACAATGATTGGGCAAAAGACTATGCAGAAAATTGGAATGGTATAGCCTACAATACCATGATTGGTATTCGCCCTGCTATCAATAGCACCCCTCCTGGTATTTTGTATGAGAAATATGCCAACCAGTATTTATACAATTATTACTATGATTCATTAACGCGCTACCACAATTTGGTTCGAACCGAAACTGATAACAAGCCTTCCTACCAAACAGGTGGCTTACCCCGTTTTGAGCCTGGTACCGCACGTTTCGACTCTGCTTACAAGCAAGTAATTTCGCTCACCAATAGGGAAGGGGGTGCCCGCTTTTTTGATTTATCTGCCTTGTACCATGTGATGGCAGAAAAGCAATTTAAGCTTGGCACATTGGATGTAAAGATGGGTGCCAATTACAGGTTATATGCACCCAATAGCAGGGGCACTATTTTCTTAGACACTGCTGGCGTACCCATGATTAAAAACCAAGAAGTGGGCGGCTATATTGGATTAGAACGCAAATTTGCAGAAGAAAAATTGAAGGTAAGTTTTACCAACCGTTTAGATAAAAACCAGAACTTTAATTTGCTTTGGTCGCCTGCAGCCTCATTTGTTTATACGCAAAACCAACATGTTTTCAGGCTCTCGGCCTCCAGTGCCATTCGTAACCCAACCCTTACCGATCAATACATAAACTTAAATGTTGGTCGTGCTACCTTATTAGGAAACCTAAAAGGCTTTGATAGTTTGGTAACAGTAGAAAGTTTAATTGATGCCTTTAACAATGGCCGCAATAAATTGTCGTATTTTAATGTTGCGCCCATTAAACCAGAGCGTGTAAAAACTTTAGAAGTGGGCTACCGCGGCAATATTAGTGAGAAAATTTTTGTAGACATGAGCTATTATTATAGCTGGTACCAAGATTTTATTGGGTATAAAATTGGGGTAAATGTAAACTGGGCGCAAAACGAATTGTTCCCTAGCACTGCCAATGTATACCGTGTAAGTACCAATGCCAAAGACATGGTAACCACCCAAGGTTTGTCTATTGGTGCCAATTATTATTACCGCAAAGCACTTGGTTTTTCGGCCAATTATTCTTGGAACAAATTGGATCGACATGGCTCTTTAGATCCATTGATTCCTGCATTTAACACCCCAGAACACAAATACAATTTGGGTATCAACGGGCGTGATATTGACACCAAAATTTTTGGCAAATTTATTACTCTTTGGGGTTATGGTGTAAATTGGAAATGGCAACAAGGATTTTCTTATGAAGGCTCACCTCAATTTACAGGCAATGTTCCGGCATACGGAATGCTTGATGCCCAAATAAATAAGAAATTTCCAAAGGCAAAACTTACGGCAAAAATGGGCGCAAGTAATATCCTCAATAACAGCGTAATTCAGGTATATGGCGGACCCAAAGTTGGTCGTATGGCCTATTTGTCTTTGCTATTTGATTTTGCCAATTAGGTCATAAAATTCAAAACCTTTGTTTTTAGAAATAAATGTTTTTAATTAGCATACACAAATCATAAAAATAAATCCAAAACCAATAAAACAATGAAGAAACAATTACTAAAAGGCCTCGCAATTATTGCAACTTTGTTTGCTGTAAATGCGTCTGCCCAAACCAGGTACATCGACCAGGTTTTCCCAGGTGTTACAAAAACCAGTAACATTATGTACGATTCTAATGCAGCTGTTAATGTATTGTACGGACAAGTACCAGGCATTCCTGCATTATTTTCTAACAAATTGAAATGTGATGTGTACGAACCAACAGGTGACGTACAAACCAAAAGACCTTTGATTATTTTGGCGCATACAGGTAGTTACTTGCCTGCTTTGGTAAACAAACAAACTACAGGAAATAAAAACGATAGTTCTATTGTACAAATTGCAACCCAATTGGCCTTAAGAGGTTATGTGGTAGCAGCTATTGATTACCGTTCTGGTTGGAACCCAACTACAACTAATCAAAGTGCAGCAACAGAACAATTGTTGAAAGCAACTTACAGAGGTTTGCAAGATGTACGTAACGCAGTGCGTTTCTTCCGCGCTAATGCAAATACCTACAAAATTGATACTGCTAAAATTGTAGCCGGTGGACAAGGTACTGGTGGTTATATCACCTACGCATTGGCTACTGTGAATACAAGAGCAGATATTGAGTCTAACTTAAAATTCTTACGTGGCGATGCTACGCCAATGGTTAGCATGGATACTTTAGGTGATTGGACAGGTTTAGGCGGATGGGCTCCAATGAACTATGGTGCTGATGCTGCTGTTAACTCAAATGTAAGCATGGTATTTAACTGGGGTGGTGCTATGGGTGATACTGCTTGGATGAAAGCAAACAGCTTACCTATTGTAAGTATGCAATGTACAAAAGATCCTTTTGCGCCATACAGAACAGGAAACGTTATTGTGCCTACAACAGGTATTACGGTTATTCCTAATGCAAGTGGTGCTGCACATGTTATTCCTAAAGCAAACAAAATGGGAATCAACAATAAATTAAACTCTTATGGTTACGAAGATGCAATTAGCAAGCGTGCCTTGATGGTTCCTAACGCAGAAAACAACATGTTTGGTTTCGAATCTTCTTTCCCATTTGAAAACTCTCCTTGGGAGTGGTGGAGCAGCGCAATTTTAAGAGCTACTACCGCAGTTCCTTACCAAGGAGCACCTACTTCAGCTCCTTTCTACGGATTCTTGCCAGCTAATGGTCGCGAAGCAGATTCATTGTCTTTGATAACTAACCCTAACATGTCTGCTTCAAAAGGTAAAGCTTATTGCGATACTGTTGTTAGATTTGTGGCGCCACGTATTGCTGTACAATTAGACTTAACTGGTGTTGTTGGTTTAAACAACTTTGCACCTATTACACCAGCAAACAGTGCAAGCTTAGATATTTATGACAGTGCTATTTTGGTTAACTTGAAATGGCAAAAAGCCAACGCTGTTGGCGCTGCTGCTGGTTCAACCATTTATACTTTTGAATTAGATTCAATGGGTGGTAACTTTAAAAACCCTGTTGTTTCAATTCCTGCAGTAGATGTAGATACTTTCTCATTACCACAAAATGCAATTTTTGATTTATTAACTACCTTGAATGTTCCTGCAAATATGCCAATTCCTTTGAAATGGAGAGTAGTAGCAAGCAATGAGTATTATTCAAAAGCTTCTAGCGTTTTCAATATTTCACTTACCAAAAAAGTTAAAACTAGTGGTATTGAAGACATGAACTTAAATGCATTTGTAAATGTATTCCCTAATCCTGCTAAAGACAATATTCAAGTGAATATGGACAATAGCAAAGCGCCAATGAATAGCTTAACTATCTGTGATATCATGGGTCGTGAAGTATTGGTAGTAAACGGAATGAACACACACAACCAAAATATCAATACCAGCGCATTTGTTTCTGGTATGTATATTATTACTGTTAAAACTAGCAATGGTTCAGTAGCTACTAAACGTTTCACCGTTCAATAAACTTCAAAGTTTAATAAAAAAAAGCATCCTTCTGAATAGTCAGGGGGATGCTTTTTTTATGTATTGTCATAAGCTTTTTTACTGCAAAGTAACTAAGAAACAAAGGGCTCTTTTTACTGAAAAAAAATCGTTTCTTCGTTTCTTTGTAGCAATTAATTTTTACACCCAATGAGCAACTGGATAAGCATAGATAACAAATTGTGCAAGACTTTCACATTTAAAGATTTTGCAGCCGCTATGGCATGGATGGTAAAGGCTGGTTATGCCATTGAGAAAATAAACCACCACCCCGAGTGGACCAATATTTACAATAGGGTAGAAGTAAAGTTGTGCACCCATGATGCCGGAAATGTCATTACACAAAAAGATTATGAACTGGCTGAAATATTGAATCAGCTTTAGTCTTAATTTTATCCTGCATGCATTTTATTTTCGACAATGAATTTCCCGATCCAAACCTGGCCGATGCCGATGGCTTATTGGCCATTGGAGGAGATTTGTCGCCAGAGATGCTTATTAAGGCTTACCAAATAGGCGCCTTTCCTTGGTTCAATGAAGATGAACCTATTATGTGGTGGTGTCCCAACCCGCGCTTGGTATTGTTCCCTAAAGAAATTTATGTTTCAAAAAGCATGAAACAATTCCTGAAGAAGGAAGTGTTTTCTTATACCATGGATCAATGTTTTTCAGAAGTAATTGATACCTGCAGAAAAATTCGTTTGGAAGAAGGCGGTACTTGGATCAGCCCAGAAATTATTGAAGCGTATACGCAGTTGTTTGAATTGGGTTTTGCCCATTCTGTAGAAGTGTGGAATGGCGAAAAATTGGTTGGTGGTTTTTATGGCGTGCAATTGGGAAAAGTATTTTTTGGCGAAAGCATGTTTAGCCTAGAAAGCAATGCCAGCAAGGCTGCCCTCATTTTTTTTAGTTTGCATTGTATGCAAGAAGGCATAGAAATAATAGATTGCCAACAATCTACTTCCCATCTGTTAAGTATGGGTGCAAGAGAAATTTCTCGCCCAGATTTTTTAGAAATTTTAGCAAAAAATATTTAGGCTAATCGTAAGCGCCACGTAATTCGTTTACCCTGTTGGCATCTAAACGAATGAAGATAAATAACAAAACCGTAAAGCTCAATAAGGCCGAACCTCCATAACTTATAAACGGCAATGGAATTCCAATAACAGGCATCAAGCCAAGTGTCATGCCCACATTAATTACAAAGTGAAAAAACAAAATACAGACCACGCTGTACCCATATATTCTATTAAATTTCTGTCGTTGCCGCTCTGCCATCATCAATAAGCGGTAAAGCAAAATCATGTATAAAATAATAAATACCAATGAGCCGGCAAAGCCATATTCTTCGCCTATTGTACAGAATATAAAGTCGGTACTTTGTTCTGGTACGAACCTAAATTTATTTTGTGTTCCTTGTAAAAATCCTTTGCCCCAAACGCCTCCGCTGCCAATGGCAATTTTAGATTGTTGCACATTATAGCCTGCGCCTTTAATATCTACTTCTTTACCCAACAATACATTGATACGTGTACGTTGATGCGCTTGCATTACATTTTCAAAAACATAATCAATACTGCTTACCATGGCACCAGAGAGAATTACCACGCCTAAAGTAAGCCAAATTAATTGTGTGGTTCGTCTTACCAAAAGCAAGAAGATTACAGCCAAAACTGCCAAGCCAATAATAATATACAGGGGTGGCATTAAGAGCGCCATTACCGCTAAAATAGCCAGCATAAAGCCTACAAACAAAATCCATCCGGGTAAGCCTTCTCTAAATAATACCAAAATAAAAGAGGTAAAAACCAAGGTTGAACCAGTTTCATTTTGCAATAAAATAATAAGCATGGGAAGAATAATAATTCCCGCACTGAGCAATTGAATTTTTCTATCCTTTTCAAAGTTTACATTATAACCGCAGAGAAAACGTGCCAATGCTAAGGCTGTTCCAAACTTTGCAAACTCTGCTGGTTGAATTCTAAATCCGCCTAATTCTATCCAAGAGGAGGATCCTTTTACAGTTGTTCCTGCCACCAATACCAAAATTAAGAGTAGGATGGTAATACCATAAATAGGATAAGCAAAGGCATAAAAGAATTTTTCATCCACCAGTAAAATCATTAGGCCAATAAACGAGGAGATGCCAATCCACACCAACTGTTTGCCATAGTTCATACTGCCATCCCAAATATTTGGATTGGTTTCTTTGTATACTGAAGCATAGATGCACAGCAAGCCACCTATTACAAAAATATAATAGAGCAACAAGGTGATCCAATCTATCCTACTGGGTTTTGGTTGTTGTGCTGTCATTTCTATGATTGAGGTTTCCTTTGAGCATTCTTTCTAATAATGCCTTTCTGGTATCGTGTTTGCCTGTGAGGTATTGTTCCATCATTAAACTGGCTATAGGAGCAGCCCAAGTTGCACCAAAACCAGAGTTTTCAATTACCACGGCAATGGCAATTTTGGGATTATTTTTAGGCGCAAAAGCAAAGAAAATAGAGTGGTCTTTTCCATGCGGGTTTTGCGCAGTTCCTGTTTTACCACAAATTTCAATGCCAGGTATTTTTGCTATGTACGCTGTTCCATGCTCAATTACATCTTGCATGCCTTCAATTACAATTGGGAAATAACTGGTGTCTATGGTGGTCCAATGTTTGGTATTGTATTCCGGATTTGGATTGGCATGGTTGTTAATTCTCTTTACAATATGGGGTGTCATGTAATAACCTCTATTTGCCACAGCTGCCGTAGCATTGGCCATTTGCAAAGGTGTAATACCTAACTCCCCTTGTCCAATTCCCATTGAAATAGTAGTTAATGCTTGCCAATGGTGTCTGCCATATAATTTATCAAAGTAGGCTGCTTTCTTTAATACCCCTGGTCCTTCACCAAATAAGTCTATTCCTAAAGCGTGTCCCATCCCAAAACTATACGCATGCTTGTAAAACTCATTATACGCATCTTCTACATATTTATATTTGGGGTTATTAATTAAGCTGCGGTATACTTGGCAAAAATACGCGTTACAGCTTACCGCAATGGCACCTCTTAATGCCAAAGGTGAATTATGTGCATGGCATCCAACAAATAAATAACCGCGGTGACAACCATAGGTGGTATTTTGGTTCAGCACTTGTTCTTGCTGTCCCATTAAACTCATAATAACTTTAAAAATAGAACCTGGCGGGTAAGGTGCAGATATGGGTCTATCGAACAGAGGCTTTGCAGGGTCCTTTAACAACTCCATGTATTTGTTGCCACGCTCTCTTCCCACCAATAAATTTGGGTCGTAAGTAGGCGAGCTAATCAAGGCCAATACTTCACCTGTTTTTGGTTCAATTGCCACCACACTGCCCGTTTTATTCATGAGCAAAGCTTCACCCAATGCCTGTAAATTTTGGTCTATACTGAGGTTGATATTTTTTCCAGCAATAGCTGCGGTATCAAACTCTCCATTTTTATACCTGCCTTGGGTTCTGTTCTTACTATCTACCAAAACATAGCGCGTACCTTTTATGCCACCCAATTCTTTTTCATAGGTTCGCTCCACACCACTAATACCAATAAAATCGCCCATGCGGTAATAGCCATTGCTTTTTTCAATGTCACGGTCGGTTACCTCACCAATATATCCCATTACGTGCGCCGCATTGTTGTGCTTGTATTTTCTATCGGTTCTAACCTCTACAAAAAAACCTTGAAAATCAAAAAGCTTTTCCTGAAAGGCCGCGTAGGTGGGAATGGTAATTTGTCGTTGAAAAACAATTGGCTTCCAAGGGCTGTAGCCCTTTTGACGCTTAAGCCTGGCCCAAGTATTAATAAACTCTACCTTATCTATATTTAATACTTTGCAAAACGACAAAGTATCTAAATTTTTAATTTGCTCAGGTATAACAGATAAATCGTAAATGGCATCATTGTAAACCAATAGCTCGCCATTTCTATCATAAATTAAACCACGTGCAGGGTATATAGTTTGCTCTTGCAATACATTGTTCTGCGCATAAAAAACATAACTGGTATCAACAATTTGGATATAAAATAAACGTGAAACATAAATCAATGCCACGCTTATAAAAATAATAAGGAGCGTTCTCTGTTTAGCGTAATTATTCATCTACCTTGTTTTAGGACTGCGGTAAAACAAAAGCTGACCAAGACTCAAAATAATTACAGTAAATAAACTACTTGAAAGTACCCTGAAAAAAGTTCTGAAAAATTCTTTGAAACTATAAATTTCTAAATAAAATAAAACCGTGTGGTGTATCAATGTCATGATACTCATGTACAATACAAACCAAACCAAACCTTTTCTCGAAATAGAAGGTTCCATTCTACTTTCAATATCATCTTTGCTACAAGCAAATTGCAAATAAAAATTTCTAAGGTAACCCATAAAGCCAGTGGCAGCCATGTGTAAGCCAGGTGTGCTGCTAAAAGTATCCATGGTCATTCCCGCAATAAAAGAAAGTAAAACTACTTTCCATGGTTTCATGCTTACAGGTAAAGTTAGAATAAATAAGATATAGATATATGGATTTACATAGGTGCTCAATTCTATATTGTTGATCACCAATAATTGAATGAGCAATATTAAAAAGAAACGAAGTATTAAAGACAAAAACTCAATTATCACCTTTTAAGTCTCCTTCCAATATTTGTTGTTCTGTTTTTAGAATATTCTTAATTACGTATACATTTTTCAAAGTAGAGAAATCTGTATAGAGTTCAATTTTAATTACGTGAAAATTATCTCCAGCATCAAGGCTATGCGAATAAATTTTACCAACCGGAATGCCTTGTGGGAATAGGGTAGAGTAATTGCTGGTTACAACTTCGTCTTCAGTAGTTATGGGAACATGCTTGTTTACATATTTTAAACTAGAGAATTTTGGATCGTCACCATTCCATTCCAAAGAACCAAAAGCATTGTTCTTTTTTACCATACAAGAAATTTTGGTATTGCCATTTAAGGCAGAACGGATGGTTGCAAAATGTTTGGAAACGCTGGTTATAATGCCAACTACGCCATTACTGCTAATAACGCCCATGTCTGGTTCAATGCCATGCATAGCGCCCTTATCGATGGTAATATAATTGTTTCTTTTGGTAACAGAGTTGTTCACCACATTGGCAGAAATATAGCTGTATTGTTGTTTGTAAACGGTATCGTTTATTGAAGTTTGGGTAAAACCACTTTGGTAATACGCATTAAGCATTTGCGCTCTTAGGCGTGCGTTTTCCGACAATAAACTATCATTGATATTGCGCAAGCCAAAATAATTGGTGGTGCTGTTTACAGATTCGTAAAAACCACTTGCAATACCACCCGTAAAATTGAGAAAACTCGCTTTTTGGTAATTGTTGTATTGGTATAAAACAAAGAAAGAAAAGAATTCCAGCAGGAAGAAAAGAATGAATGTATAGTATTTGTAGAAGAAGAATATCAGGTTTCTCATATCATCTTTTGCTTCTTGGGATCAAGATTTTTACTGCACAACAGCAATTAGGTCATTAAGAATTTGTGGTTCTTCAAATTCTTAAGTGCCATACCTGTTCCTCTAACTACCGCTCTCAATGGGTCTTCAGCTACGTGTACTGGTAATTTTGTTTTGGTTGCAATACGTTTGTCTAAACCTCTTAACAAAGCACCACCACCTGTAAGGTATAAACCTGTAGAGTAAATATCTGCAGATAATTCTGGAGGGGTTAATTCAAGTGCTCTTAAAATAGCTTCTTCAATTTTTGAAATAGATTTATCCAAAGCCGAAGCAATTTCAGAATAGCTAACGGTAATTTGTTTTGGAATACCTGTCATTAAATCTCTACCATTCACAGCAAAATCTGGTGGTGGATTATCTAATTCTGGCAGGGCCGAACCAACTTCAATTTTAATTCTTTCTGCAGTTCTTTCACCAACCAATAAGTTGTGTTGGCGACGCATATAATCTAAAATATCTTCTGTAAATTCATCACCTGCAACACGAATAGATTGATCGCAAACAATACCTGCCAATGCAATAACTGCAATTTCAGTGGTACCACCGCCAATATCAATAATCATGTTACCCATTGGTTCAAACACATCAATACCAATACCAATTGCTGCTGCCATTGGTTCGTGAATAAGGTATACTTCTTTGGCGCCTGCACGTTCCGCACTGTCTTTTACCGCACGTTTTTCAACTTCGGTAATTCCAGAAGGAATACAAATAACCATGCGTTGTTGCGGCTTAATTAATTTGCTGGTTTTTGGGATCATGTCAATCATGCCCCTAATCATGTGCTCTGCAGCTTGAAAATCTGCAATTACACCATCCTTTAACGGGCGAATGGTTTTAATGTCTTCATGTACCTTGCCATGCATTTGTTGTGCTTGGCTTCCAACTGCAATAACGTTTCCGTTTCTGCGGTTTACGGCAATGATAGATGGTTCATCAACAACCACCTGGTCTTTATGTATGATTAGCGTATTGGCCGTACCAAGGTCAATGGCTAAATCTTGTGTTAAAAAGCTAAATACACTCATGAATCTTGTGTTTGTACTGCAAGGTTTATTCCCACTGCAAAATAATAATTATTCAAATAAAAGAATGAAAAGTTTTACCTCATTTTATAGGGGTTATCAACAGGGAAAAACCTTTTTCGAAGTTTGAAAGATACAGTTAATTTAAATGGCTTCTAAAAATTAGTGTTTAAAATGTCTAATTCCACTAAAATACATTGGCATGCCATTGCTTTCACAATAGGCAATAGATGCATCATCTTTAATAGAACCGCCTGGTTGAATAACGGCGTGAATGCCTTCTAAACGGGCAATCTCCACGCAATCTGGGAAAGGAAAGAAGGCATCACTGCTCATAGCTACTCCCTTTAAATCAAATTCAAATGCTTTGGCTTTTGCAATGGCATGTTTTAAGGCATCAACCCTAGAAGTTTGTCCGCATCCAATGCCCACCAATTGTTTGTTTTTTGCCAACACAATGGTATTAGATTTGGTATGTTTAACAATTTTATCTGCAAACAACAAATCCTCAATCTCTTCTGCTGTAGCGGCATGAGAGGTTACTGCTTTTAAATCACTTGCGCTAAGAACTGCTAAATCTCTGTCTTGAACCAATAATCCATTTAAGGCAGAACGCATGGTTTGTGTTTTAGGCAAAGTTCCCATTTGCTCCAAAATAATTCTGTTCTTTTTACCTTTCAATAGTTCTAATGCAGCTGCATCATAGGAAGGAGCAATTAAAACTTCCAAAAATATTTTATCCATTTCTTGCGCAGTAGCCAAATCAACAGTTCTGTTTAAGGCAATAACACCTCCAAAAGCAGATACCGGATCGCCTGCCAATGCATCCTTCCAAGCCTCATGAATAGTGGCTCTTGAGGCAACACCGCAAGGGTTATTGTGTTTAATTACCGCAACGGTTGGTTCGGTAAAATCATTTAATAAATTAACTGCTGCATCTATATCTAATATGTTGTTATACGATAATTCTTTGCCATTTAATTGCTTTACAAAATCACTTAACGCGCCAAAATAAAATCCTTTTTGGTGTGGATTTTCTCCATAACGCAAAACACTGCCATTGTCAAAACTTACCTTGTGTGCCGTAATTTCCATAGCACTGTTAAAGTAATTAAAGATAGCCGTATCATAATGCGAAGTAACCTGAAACGCTTTGGCTGCAAAGGCTTTGCGCTGCTCTGTATTTACCATGCCATTTCCTTCAGCTAATAAATTTAGGAGGTCTTGGTATTGGTTCGTATGCGATACAATTAAGCTGTGTTTAAAATTCTTTGCTGCTGCACGTATCAAGGAAACACCACCAATATCAATTTTCTCAATAATTTTTGCTTCTTCAGTGGTAGTAGCCAATGTTTCTTCAAACGGATATAAATCTACCATTACCAAATCAAACAATGGAATTTCAAATTGCGCTACTTCCGATAAATCTTGTGCATTTTCTCTTCTAGCTAAAATGCCGCCAAAAATTTTGGGATGCAAAGTTTTTACCCTGCCACCTAAAATACTTGGGTAGCCTGTTAAGGTTTCAACTGGGTGAACCGGAATATTTAATTTTTCAATAAATTCTTGGGTTCCTCCTGTGGAGTATATGTTTACTCCTTGAGCGTGTAAGGCTTGTACAATAGGAGCGAGGCCGTCTTTGTAAAATACTGAAATTAAGGCGTTTGAGATTTTTGTGGCAGCTTGCATAGGTATGGTAAAAAAGTAGCGCAAAGGTAGGAAACCTTACACAGATATTTTTATGCCGAACCAATAAAAATAAAAGAAATTTTTTAAGCTTATCTTAAAGTGATGCGCAAACTTTTTCAATGCAATGGGGTACAAAAGTTTGTTCCAATTCGTGAATTTTTTCTGCAATGCTTTCTGCTGTATCACTTTCTAATACCTCACATTTATATTGCGCTATAATTTGACCTTCGTCGTAATGCTCATTTACAAAATGAATGGTAATTCCTGTTTCCCTTTCCCCTTGGGCCTTTACAGCTTCATGCACAAAATGTCCGTACATGCCTTTGCCACCAAATTTTGGCAACAATGCGGGGTGTAAATTTATTATTTGTTGTGGGTAGGCTCGAACCAAAAACGCTGGCACTTTCCATAAAAAGCCTAATAAGGCAATCAAACTAGCTTGGTAAGGAGCCAACAAAGCAAGAAACGCAGTTTCGTTGTTAAAGGTGTTTTTATCAAAAATGGTAACAGGTATTTGCAGTTTCTCCATTTTAGGAATAACACCAGCATTGGCTTTATTGCAAAACAAAGCCACTATTTCCACCTCTTTACTGTCTTTAAAATAATTGGCTACGTTCTCTGCATTACTGCCGCTGCCACTGGCAAAAAGAACCAAGCGCTGTTTCATTAAAAGCCCAATTCGGTTTTAAATACTTTTTGAAATAGGGTGTCAATATTGTTATTGCCATTGAACTTCTCCAAAGGAATACTGCTCACTACAAAATTTGTTTTTTGATCGGCTACATTATATCGCTTGGCCAAAACAGTACTTAAGCCTGTCCATAGCGTTGGCGATTGACCAGTTTTACTTTCAATAATTCCGCCCCAATAAAGTGAATCATAACCAGCAGTTGCTGTGTTTTGTGGCACCTCAAATGGTCTTGCGCTAGCAATAATTCCTGTCGACTTAATACTAGGCCAAGTGCTATTTGTTGGATTTACCACAGCATTGGTATTAACCCTAAACACAGAGCCTCCCGGAGGATTTACGAGGTTTTTTATAGGGGTCCAATCTAAGAAATTTGAAAGTGGGTCAAAACTAGAATTGATAGCTACGGATAAGAATAATTTACCTCCATTATTAAAAAAATCACTGGTGGTTCTTTGTCCAAATGAAAACGAAAAAGTAGCATCATCGCCAAACCAAACAATCTTTTTAAACAATGCAAAAGTTTTGGTTTGTGTTTGGTAATCGGGTTGCAATTGGGTGTAATTGCTATTTACAATTTCTGTGGCCTGCAAAGTGTCAAAGCTAGTAACACCAATAGTTTTAAGGTTATTGGTATAGAAATTTTGAACAAATACTTTATTACTGCTATAGGCATTTACCAATAGCACCTCTGAACTTACTTTCTTCACCCAAATAGTGGGTGTGGGTACAAAGGCAGATTGAGACAAAGCTTTGTCAATGGCACGCACATAAATTATGTTGCTGGCATTATGCATTAAACCAGAAATGGTATTGTTTAAACTATTATTGCTTCCATTTACAAATACCTTGCAAGAGCTGCTTGCGCCCTGCGGATTCAAAGATTGCAATAAGAAGCTACTTGTATTTGCTGGTAAAATAAAAGGTATAGCATTGGTATCGTTTAAAAACAATTGGAATTCTTTAATATCATCCGAACCGTCTGGGTCATTACCCATCATACTGTATTTTAAAACAGGAAATACCACTACAGGATTTTGAGAAGGTATGCCGCCAAGCGCTTGAGAGAAAATAAATTTCACACTTGGCTTCGAATTTTTTATTGGATATAAGGTAGAGGCAGGACTCAAATCTCTTTGTCCTAAATTGTCTATAGCCCTTACGTAAACAACAATATCTGCGGTATCCATTCCAGGAGGAATTTTCAACAAAAAGCTGCTATCCTGACTTTTAGTAAACTGCCATGTAAGCATATTGTCGCTTGAAACTTCATAGCCTACAATAAATCCACCAGTTGAATTTCCCCACCAATTTGCATCTACCAATGTAGTTAACCTGTTTTCACCAGTTCTATAAATGGTATCAACCGCCATAAAAGTTTCTGGTGGAGCAACAATAGTGCGCTCGCCATCAAAGCCCTTTTTGCAGGCGCCAATAATAAGTACAGCAAATAAAAGTATCAGTATAATTCTTTTTGTCATGGGAATTTCCTTGCCTCAAACATACGGCAAACAAGCTTTTTAAAAAAGCAAGTTTACTGTTCTAAAATTACTTTTCTGTTAAATTGTCTTTTAGCAGCAACATGCGCAAAACGGTTTCGGCTGCTTCTATTCCTTTATTGCCATGTTTTCCGCCAGCACGTTCTTTGGCTTGTTTTAAATTATTGGTGGTAAGCACCCCAAAAATAACAGGTTTGTTAAATTTCAATCCTACCTCAGTTATGCCTTGCGCACATGCCGAACAGATAAAATCGAAATGCCTGGTTTCGCCTTGTATTACGCAACCTATAGCAATTACCGCATCTACCTTTTTTTGCTGTGCTAAAAGCTGTGCCGCCAATGGCAATTCAAAAGTGCCGGGTACGGGATGAACCAAAATCTGTATGCTTTTTAAGCCCTGTGATTTCAAGAAATCAATGGCGGCATCGCGCATGGCATGCGTAATGTGTGGGTTCCAATCGGCACAAACAATACCTACAGTATATTTTTTTGCCGTTTTGCCCATTTTCAAATGGGTAATAGAAAGATTTTTAAGTGCGGTAGCCATTTTATAAAGTGTATATAAACCACAAAGGCACCAAGAGGCAAAGATGATTTGTTTTTGCTTCTTAGTGCCTTTTAGGCAAATGCATTAAATATTAGTTTGCTTTTGCAGCAGTTGCACGTGCAATATATTTATCAATATCTTGTGCTTCTTGTGCTTCGCTATACTCAAGTTTCAATTTGTTGTATGCGCTAACTGCATCATCGTATTCTTTCAATTCTTCATAAGCCATGCCAGCTTTCTTTAAAAAGATAGGAGAGGTTAGCTTGTTTTTGCTCATTCCTGCAGCTTTCATGTATAATTTGGCACCTTTTTCAATGTCCTTCAATTCTACATAAGCATCGCCTTTTAAGCCAATAGCCAATGGTCCAACCAATTCGTTTTCTGTGCTAAATTTGTCTAATTGGTCAATTGCATTTTGAAATTCGCCCTTACGCATGAAGCAAACGCCAGCATAATAATGCGCTAAATTTCCAGCTTTTGTTAAACCATATTCATCGCCTAAGGCAACAAATCCCATTACATCTCCTTGGCCATTTAATGCCAAATCAAAACTGTCTTTTTCAAACCAGTTTTGAGCTTGAAACATAGCAGCTTGTGCTTCCTTTTCTTTAGGTGCTAAATAAAATTTGGTGAAGGCAATATACCCCAAAGCAATAACAACAACAGCTATTACAGCCATGTTAATTTGCTTTTTATACTTGTGGTAAAATACTTCAACTTTGTGAGTTGTTTCAATAAGCGTGTGGTCTAATTCCAACTCTGATTTGTGTTCTTCTTTGTGCTCCATTTGGATGTCGTTTCTTATTCTTTAATAAACGGATAATTCGGTTCAAAATAAACATCTTGATACAATTCTGATGCATCAGGATAAGGTGAGGCTTCGCTAAATTCTACAGAATCATTCACAATTGCAAGAATCTTTTCTTCAATTGCTTCTAAATCTGCTTCGCTAGCATATTTCTTCTTCAATAATACGGCTTTTACCTGTTCAATTGGATCTTGAGATTTATATTCTTCAACTTCCTCTTTAGTTCTGTACTTGGCCGGGTCGCTCATACTATGACCTCTGTAACGGTAAGTGCGAATTTCCAATAAGGTTGGTCCTTCGCCTTTTCTACCTCTTTCGGCAGCTGCGGCAATGGCTTTGTGCACTTCTTCACAGTTCATACCATCTACCGAAGCAGATGGCATTTCATAGCTTTCGCCAATTTTATGCATTTCACGCACATTGGTGGTTCTTCCTACAGAAGTTCCCATGGCGTAACCATTGTTTTCAATTACAAATATCACAGGCAGGTTCCAAAGCATGGCCATATTAAAGGTTTCATGCAAGGCTCCCTGACGTGCAGCACCATCTCCAAAATAACAAACTGTTACCTGGTCGCCACCTCTGTATTGGTCTGCAAAGGCAATACCAGCTCCCAATGGAATCTGTCCGCCCACAATACCATGTCCGCCAAAGAAATGGTGTTCTTTGCTAAACATGTGCATCGATCCGCCTTTTCCTTTAGAGCAACCTGTAACCTTACCAAATAATTCTGCCATTACCGCTCTTGCCGGAATACCACATGCCAAAGCATGCGCATGGTCGCGGTAAGCAGTAATAAACCTGTCTTCTTTTTTTAATGCGCTCATGGTACCCGCTACAACGGCTTCTTGGCCAATGTAAAGGTGACAAAAGCCTTTTATTTTTTGCTGGCCATACAATTGGGCAGCTTTCTCCTCAAACCTGCGCATGAGCATCATTTGCTCATACCAGTCAAGGTAAGTTTCTTTAGTGAAATTGTTTGTTGCCATTTTTAGAGAATTGCAAAAGTATACAAAATATTACTTTTGACAACTATTCTTTGTGCCTTGATTATCAGTAAATAAGATATTTTTACTTTAGGGAAGCACACTTTTCTTAAATTGCACCCATGCATCTCAGTCAACTTTCGCTCACGCATTTCAAAAATTATTCGCAAGCAAATTTTAGGTTCAGCCCGAACCTAAACATATTGTTTGGGAAAAATGGCGCGGGTAAAACCAATGTATTAGATGCCATTTATTATTTATCTATCACCAAAAGCTATTTTAACTCAGTAGACCACCAGCAAATTTTGCAGGGTGATTCTTATTTTGTGGTGGAAGGAATTGTAAATAGAGCGCAATTAGAGGAAACAACGCGTTTGGTGTTTCAAAAAGGGCAGGGCAAAACCTTGATGGTAAATAACAATCCTGTAGAAAAATTCTCTGCGCATATTGGTTCGCTCCCCTTGGTAATGATTGCCCCGGGCGATATTCAATTAATCTATGAAGGAAGCGAAGCGCGCAGAAAGTTTTTCGATTTAATTATCTCGCAATGCAATGCCATGTACCTGCATGAGCTCATGCAATACCAAAGAACCTTAGATCAGCGCAACAAATTGCTCAAAGACTTTTTTGAAAACCGTTATTTCAACCGCGAATTATTAGAAGTATATAACACCCAACTAAGTGTAAGCGGAACTTATTTGCACCGCGAGCGTTTAAAATTTCTACAAGTATTTCGTCCCATGTTTCTTGAAAACTATATGAAAATTGCTGCGGGCGCAGAGTCGGTAGATTTAATTTATGAGTCGGATTTAAACAAGCATTTATTTGATCATTTATTGCGCGATACAGAATCTGCAGATATTGATTTGTTGCGCACCACACGCGGCATTCACAAAGATGATTTGGTGTTTATGCTCGATAATAATTTGTTAAAAAAGTTTGGTTCGCAAGGGCAACAAAAATCGTTTATCATAGCCCTTAAATTGGCACAGTTTCAATACCTCGAACAAATGAAGGGCAGTAAACCCATTTTGCTCCTCGATGATATTTTTGAGAAACTCGATCAAAGCCGTTTGTTGGAATTATTTAAATGGGTATCTGAAGGCGTTTTTGGTCAAATCTTTATTACAGATACGCAGCATGAGCGCTCCGATGAATTGGTGAAGGCCGCAGGTTTGCCTGCTAGTTTTTTTGAAATTGTAAATGGTGAAGTATTGCCCTTTGAAACCAATCCTTCTTTGCGCAAATAATTAAAAGCGCAAAAGCTTCCAAGGAGCCAACGATAATTTAAGCTTTCCTTCCTTATCTGTTTTTATATTAAAATTCACACATGGTCCAAGCCTGGTGTCTGTGCCAATATTTTCTGGTTTTAACAAGCGAGATTTGCGCATTAAATTACTCAATGGAACTTGTAGGAAAATATTGGTTTTATCATACAAAGAATAGTGGCCTTCTAAAAACAAACGCAAAACACTGGAGCTAATTTCCATTCTTTTTATTTCCGTCTCCACGCCAGCAGTGCTTAGCTCTGCGTTGATTTCGGCAAAAGAAATATTTTTAAAATCTCTATTGGTAAAATAAAGTTTTCCTATGCTGTTAAACGGTCCAAAATTTACCAAGCTGCCATCTTTAATTTGTAGTTTACTTACTGCCTGAAACCAATCGTTTAAAAAGCCCATTTTGGTATCCATCAAAGCATTTATTTTTATCTCTGCATATAAATTGCCATCAATGTTTTCATCTCCAAAATTCTTCATGCCAAAATTGTTAAATGCTTTCAAAAAGGCATTAATATCTACACCATTGAAATTTGCATTTAATTGCATGGGCGACCAATCCTTAGAAAGGTCTTTTAATACACCCTCTATTTTACAATTGCCATTGGCAAATTGCATTTCAAAATTGCGGATGTATAAATTGTTTTTTGTAATACTTAAATCTGCTTTGGCTTGGGTGGCAACAAAATTCCCTGCTATAAATTTATTGGCTTTTACCTTTACATTGATAGCTGCCATTTGGTCTATTTTTTGCAAAATTTCAAAAGCGCGTTCTCCGGCCGAACCCTTTGTTTCTTGTATAGTTTTAGTAATGACTCCTTTTCGGAAATTAGCCATATCAAAGCTGTTGGTTTTTACGGATAGTGCTATGCTGGTTTTATAATTTACCTGCGTAAAAAATGGCACCAAGCCATCTATTTTAAGGTCGATAGCATAGCGCTCCTTGCCAATATAAAAACACAATTGATTTGTCTGTAGTCCAATATTGTTGATGGCTATTTGGCCATTAATTTTTTGTAAAATAATATCTTTTTTAAGCAAATGAATAGCCGCATTTTTTAAAATTAATTTACTGCTTAATTTCCCATTCAGCGTTTTTAAAGTATTGTTTTCATATTCCCTAAGTTTGCCAAAATAGGAGAGTTGCAATGCCGCGTGTCCTCTTAAAAGCCGTAACGACTGTAGCTGAAATTGCTTGTTAATGCTGCTTAAATTTGCATTGGCAATTATGTTTAAATTGATTAGGGGGTCTGTTAAATTTGTAATTTCTGCTTTTGCCTCAAAGGGCATTCCATCAATAATGCCATGCAGTTTTTCAATTTTTACCTTGGCGTTTTCTTTTCCATTTAGCAACTTGTTATTTACATGGTTGGTAAATGTGCCCCCTACTTTTATATTTTTTACCAAGCGCTTGTTAAGTGGGCTTGCTGTTGCATTTTTTGTTTCGAACCAAACGTCTACTTTGGGTTTAACGCTTGGAATACCAAATCCTGCCACGCTTACGCGGGTGGCAATTTGCCCGCTTGCACAAAACCTATTAAGTTTGTATTGGATCGAATCGTTTAATACAGCTAAGGCTTCTTTTATTTGAATAGAATCTGTGGCAAAATGCAATTGGTACCAAAGCGGTTTGCCAAATTTTAATAAGCCATTTAATTCAATTTTACCAGTCTCTAAAACCAATTCTGACGGATTGATATATAATGTTTTTTCTGCAGGATGAAATGTTAAATCAAAGTTTACTTGGGTGTTTTTATTTTTAAGAAAGGGCCCTTTTTCTTTGTTAAATAGTAACTGTAAAAAATGAATATCTCCCGCCAAAGTAATTTGAATGATAGAATCCTTGGCACTTATACTGCTGCGGGTTTCATTCAAAGTAAAGCCTATAGATTTTCCAGTAGCAGTGTCGTTAAAAACAAATTGGGTATTGCTAATGTGCAGGTCTTGGAGTTCAAATAACAAGTGGTTGTGCTTGCTGCTATCGCTGCTGCTTTTATCGTCTTTTTTAAATACATCTAAATTGGTATAGCCATCTTTGGTTTTAAAAATAAAAACCTTGGCATTTTCAATGCTCACTTTACTAAAATTAATTTCCTTATTAAGAAGTTTCTTAATATTAATATTCAAGTAAAGTTTTTCAATGCTCAGAAAGTCTTGGTGGTATTGGGCGTAACGCGGACCTCTGATATAAACATTTTCAACACTTAAACTGGCTCTTGGAAATTCATGCCATAAATTAAGTCCAATATTGCCAATATTTATTTCTCCATTAATAGATAATTGGAGCTCTTTATTGATGGCTGCAACAAGGCGGGCTTTGTTAAAATACAGGAGCGCATAAGCCAGCAGCACTAAAATTGCTAGGCTGGCAAATGTCCATTTTAGAAATACAAGAATTTTTCTCATGCCCTATTTTCGAAAAAGACAAAGGTAAAGGAAAGCGCCTTCCATAGGGCTGGAAGGCGCTTTGGTTTTATTCAATTACCAATTTATTTCTCGAATATGTTTCTTTATTTTTAATAATCACCAAGTACGATCCTGGTTTAACGTTTGCAATATTAAGCGAATATTGGTTGTTGTTGCTTGTTACAATTTCTTCCAAAACAATTCTACCCAACATATCTACCAATTGCACCTGCGCACCTTTCAGGCTGTTGTTATTGCTAATGGTAACGGTTTCAGAAGCTGGGTTCGGATATACGCTAAAGCTATTGCCTTGTAATTGGTTCAAACCGTTGGTTCCAACTGTAACAGACAAATTACTTGAATCACTGCAACCACCTGTATTGCTCACGCGTAAATTTACTTTACCAGTTGTAGCAGTAGCACCCCAACTCACTTGAATAATATTGGTTCCTTGTCCGCTTGCAAGCAAACCACCTGTAACATTCCAGTTGTAAGTAATACCGGTTTGTTGTCCTGCTATATAAGTAGACAATGCAAGTGTTGGCACAGTGGCCGGACCATTGATAGCACCTGCTACCACAGCTTGTCCAAGGTTTTGGATGGTATCGTATTGTTGTAAGCTTGTGCCAGAATTATCCTTAGCTTTTACCAAATAAATACCTGCACTTAAACCAGTAAATACATTGCTGGTTTGGAAAGCTCCGGTGTTCAAGGCATATTGGTAAGGCATGGTTCCACCTACTGCATTCACCGTAATTTTACCACCACCAAAACATGTAAGGTTTTCTTTGTTGGTACTCATGCTAAAAGGAAGCGATCCAGAGATTGTTACCTCTAAAGTATCGCTATCGTAACAGCCATTGATACCTAATTTTAAAATCACTTTACCCGTTCCAGCAGAAGCACCCCATTGCACCATTGCATTAGGTGTGCCATTGCCACTTAAGATAGTTCCATTCATTGCACTCCATACATAACTTGTGCCATTGTGGTTGTTTACAGAATAAGCACCAGTATTACCTGTACCAACTACCAAAGGACCACTAATGCCACCAATCACAACTGGCGCAGGATCAATCAAAGAATCGCTAATAGAAACAATACTGTTAAGCGCATCTTTTGCTTTTAACAAATAAGTTCCCGCAATTAAATTACTGAAGGTATTGCTGCTTTGGTAAGCACCATTGTTAATGCTGTATTGGTATGGAGCAGTACCGCCCGAAACAGTTAAACCAATGCTACCATTGTTACTTGCATTACAAGTAGGATTTGTTTTGGTAGCACTTAAATTCATAGGACTGGCCGTAATGGTAATGTCCATTGTATCTGCAGTGGTACAAGTATTTTTTGTAAGGGTAATAATTACTTTACCAGCACCAGCCAAAGCAGCCCATTGCACTTGAATGCTATTGGTTCCATTACCGGCCATTAAAGTACCATTGATAATATTCCAAGAATAAATAGCGCCACTTTGTGCCGCAATTTGATAAGGCTTAAGTGTTCCTACACCCACACTGTTGGCACCAGAAATGCCACCGGTAGTAAGTGGCGCAGGATTAAGAATGGTATCCGTTTTACTCACCACTGCATTAATAGCATCTTTCACATCAAGGGAATAAATACCCGCACTTAAATTGCTAAAAGTATTGCTGCTTTGGTATGCACCATTGTTAATGCGGTATAGGTAAGGACTAACCCCACCGGCAGCCGTAACGGTAATACTTGCATTGCTACTGCCCACACAAACAGGAA
>CANFHJ010000033.1 GCA_947446605.1 Bacteroidota bacterium
AAAATTGGATAGGCTGCATTACTTGTTTTACTTACCGATAAAGGGTAAAAACCCAGCATTGGTTGAAAGAAATAGATTTTATTTTTAGCAGCACGGTATTCAAAATTAAATCCTGCATGTATGCTTAGCGATAAAATTCTCCCATCAAAACCTGAAGAATCAAGTTTAAATTGACTTTTGCCTTCAATAGAAAATCCAGGATTGCAAATGGCTACCAATTGGTGTTTCATTAAAATTTGAGGCGTAATGCCAACAGAAAAATGTGAAATCCATTTAAAATTACCCGAACGGCCAATATTGGTATTAAGTATAAAAGGAAATTGCAGGTAAGAGAAACGGTAATTGTAGGTAATCTCTTTTACGGTATTTGAGAGGTCTTCAATTCTACCAGTTCCAATACCTGGGTAGGTATAATTTTTAAAATTCAATCCGGTTTGGGTTCGGGCAAAACCAATTTGTTGAAAGCCTAATCCCATTTGCAAATCCGTTTTTTTAGATAGCAAAACATCAAACCAAATATTTGCACCTTTATTCAAATGCATCCCATTTGCACATTTCATGGTATCGGTATATTGCTTGTAGGCCTCTGAGGTTAAAATAGCGCTACCTGTTCCAAGCGAAACACTTGCACCAAATTCAAATTTATCTTTGCTTTGCGCAAATAGAGCATTCGCATATACGATAGCAAATACAAAGAGCAAGCAAACAATCCTAGTTTGCTTCAAACTCCAATTCAGCGTTGTTGTCATTTTTCTTTTCAATTTTCTTTAGAGTAGAATCTTTTTTAATTCCAAACTCTTGTTTCAAAATTTCTTTTATGGCATCTTTTTCTTGCTTTGCATCCTCTTTTAACTGTGCCTTAGCGCCTTTGCGATCGAACTGAAATTTTAAATCACTTAAAGGACCTTTTATACTCAAAAACAAATTAATCCCTCTGGTTTTTACATCCTCCTCACCAAACTCATTACTTTGTGTTTTGCGTTTTTTGCTTAATAGTTCAGACAAAGAGAGTTTAATTTTATAATCTAACACATTTTCAAAGGTATGGGTTCCTGTTAGATTTAAATTTAGCGCATTGTTATGAATATCCATTGTTGGAACATAAAGTACCTTATTCTTAATTGTGAGCGTGTTTTTAAGTTCAGAGAATTTTAAATTTTTAAGGTCGTTTACATCTACAAATTTTGAAAGGGCGTTCAAAGGTTCATAATTAAGCAATTCGCCATTTTTAATCGTCATATCTGAAAGCACTAACATTTTTTCTGTCAATAAATTAAATTTATCGTCCCAAACAACCAATAAATCAGTGTTGGCAGTAAGCATACCAAAAAGGTTTTTGGTGGTAAATTCGGTCTGACCAAAATTATTGAATTGTCCAAAAAGCGTATTGATATTGATACCTTTAGCTGTATTAGAACTTTTTAGCAGGTAATTTTTATTTTGATATACCCACTCAGCATTTCCGCTAAAACTACCACCACAGCTTAGAAAATTTAAATTATTGAACCCTATATAATCATTCTTAAGCTGCATTTCTGTAGCAAAATTGGTAGCGGTAAAAGCATCATAATTAAACTTTTCGGCTCGAACCGATAAACCCAATTGGTAAATCAAAGGTTTCTCATTGGTTTCCCTTGGATCTGAAGAATTATAAATTAGGAGATCATTCACATCTAAATTGCGAGATTTATTTTGAATTTCGCCGTTTAATTGGGCATTTTTCTGAAACAGAAAATCCATAAAGCCAGGCAATTTCCCTTGAAGGTGAAAATCGGATTTACCAATCGTGAACTCTGCCTGCGCCAATTGCAATTGATTGTTATTTAGTTCAGCTTTGATTTTAGCATTTTCTATACCTTTACTTAAATAATTGATTTTTATTTTATTTAAGTTTAGTTCAAAAATCCCTTTATTCATGGGGCTCTCCCAATTCCAATTGGCACCATTTTTTTCTCCTTTTAAATTAAGCGTAAAGAGAATATTCCCGTCAATTTCGCTGATATCAGAAAATTTGAAAAAGGTATGTAAAGTCTTTAAATCGGCATCCCCATTTAATTCTAATGTGAGTAAAGGACTCTCCAAATTTTGAACTAACAAATTGGCTTTTAATTGAGAGCCGGCCAATTGTGCTTGCATATTTGAAATACTAATTTGTGCATCCTTCAAATTACCATTTGAACCATTATCAAAACTGCCTTGCAATTGAATTTGATCTAATTTCATTTTAGAATCCGGTTCAATTAATGCGCCTTGTTCTATTCCAAAATTCAGCTTCAATTGTGGCATGGTTTGGGCGGTCATTTTGCCATTGAAGGATCCCTCAAAATAAACTTTACCGCTACTCTGATAAGCATTGATGGCCTCAGGCAATTGAAAAGGCAAGGTTGAAAGTAAATCTTGAATACTTATTTTATTTCCCTTAAAACTTAATTGATAGATGGTTTCATTTTTATTGTTTTCTATAAAACCATTTATAGCCAAAACCAATTGATTGATGCCAAGCTCTGCATTTTGCAATTGAAATTTATTTTTCTCTTGGTCAACAGCAATGCTCGATTTAATAGAAATGATTTTATCTTTAAAGAAGCGCATGTTGCCAGATTGCACTTCTTTTGAGTTCCCTTTTAGGGCTAAATCCATTACAAATTTCTTTTCATTAAAACTACCTGAGAGCGTTGATTCTTCTATATAGGTATTGAATTTAAAATTGGAACTTTCATCAATCCATTGCACCTGCATGCGGTTTAATTCTAATTTATTTAAGTTAAAAGAAAATGCCTTTTTCTTTTTAGGATTTGGATTGTTGTCTTTTAATAAATCAAAATTGGTAATGCCTTTTTTATCGGTAAACAGAAAAATCTTGCCACTGTCTAAATCTAACAATTGAATGTTATATCGGCTGTTTATAACGTCGTATAAATCAAATCCTAAAAACAAATGTTGCGCCTCAAGCACATATTTCCCCTTATGAATTGGATCCTCCAAGCGAACCTCATTGAGAGCTAAACTCACTTTCGGAAAGGTGTTAAAGACCGTAACATCTATACTTTGGGCAGTAAGTTCTGCGTTTAACATTTGATTTACTTCTTGTAAGGCATACTTTTTCAATGCATCAATATTTTGATAAGCATAAATAAAAATGCTACCCAATAATGTGAAGATGATCAACAGTGTGATCAAAAATATTTTTAATCCTTTTGGCATATTGTATGAACGTATACAAATATCCAAGTATTTTAAAAAGGGAAAATAAAATTAAATAAACACCTTAAGTGGATTAGCTCAAAACGCCCGTGAAAGTGTATAGAAATGACTACCTAATAACTATTTAACTTTACTTAAGCGCTTAATTTGGGATTTTAAATTAATTTTACTCTTTCTATTGCTACTTTTTAGCTCTTCCAATATTTTTTTATGCAGGGCGGCTTTATTCACAAACAGTTCTTGCTTTATTTTTCTGCGTGCCTCTTCATATACCAATTCTGCTTCCAACATTTTCTCATGTTTTCTGGTGAGTTGAATCATTGGCAATGCCCAATTTATTTCAGTAACTAAATATTTTTGAATGTGTCTATGGCTTTCTGCAATGAGGTTGAAATACTTTATTAGGTAATTTAATTGAACTTGATATACACTTTGGTTATTGATTCCTATTCCAGCATTTTCATCCACAATTTGTTTTAATGCTTGAAAACACTGCTTCATCAAGCCTATTAATTCGCGGTTATTGGATTCAAGTCTATATAATTCGCGCATATTTAAATTGCGCTCTTTTATGCCCGAACGCAATGAATCATTATTTAGAAGACGCAAATATTGAGCAGCATCGAGGCCAATATCTAAATTATCCTGGTGATTGATGCGTTGAACATTTGAAAATTGTGTGAGCGCACTCACTATTTTTTCATAGGAAAGCACTGCAGCAATTCTTTTATTTAATGCTGGTAATAGGGTATCGCGCATTAAAATTAAGTTTAGATCAATTTGGTTACCAAATAGCAACAATGAATCTCCCAATACTTTTATTTGTTGTTTATTGTAATTGGATTTATTCAAAAACCACTCCTCCAAACTATCGTCCGAAGGCTGTAACAGCGTTCCAGAGCGGTTTTGCAATTGTTGTTTTTGAATATTTATATTTTCTATGAGCTTCGAATAATTACTTATTTTACGTTTGTTACGAATTGGGATTTTTTTAGAAAAAGCCAATGCCTTTTTATTTAAATTGATTACTGGCTTAATAGTTTGCATGGCCAGTTTGTTCCTGTATTGATTTTTATATTTTCGCTTTTGAAACTCTTCCTGAACCATAGCGCTAGCCAAAACAATACTTTCATTGCTTTGAAAATACAATTGATCTGCCTTTTGGAGTTCAGTTAAGTCATTTGGAAAATCTTTCTTTATAGGATCGTATCCAGCATCCAATAAAGTTTGGTAAGCCGCATAACTTAAATCAAAAGCCTTTGCAATTTGATTTCTAAAATTAAAACCAATGGCAGCGTTTGCATGCCATATATATTTATCTTTTGCGTTTGAGCTGAACCAATTTTCCGCCTCCACATTAAGACCAGTTACAGGAATAACATCCATCAAACTTTTGGAAGAATCTGCCTGAAAACGATAGGTATTTATGGGTGTCTCAAGATTTTGAAAAACAGCCATGCTAGGTAAATGACTGGCAATAAAACGCCTCGGATCGGCCAAGAAAAAAGAAGTATCTCTTTTGAAAATAAATTTCAAACGCGAATGCGTGGTAGCGCTTAACAATAATGGATTAAAATATTCAATAAAGGTGGGCTTCCAAACCAAATAACCAGCACTTAAAGTAATATCAACCAATTGCCATTGTTCGCCAATTTTAACCATATTCCAAGAATGGTTAGCCGCATACAAGGTATCATCAGGTTCGTAATCATTGCCTTTAAGGTAACCATCCAATGTAATACACTTAATGGATTCGGCCATACACATGGATTCAAACAAATTAGCATATTCATCGCATAATGCCTTAGCTCTAAATAATACCTTTTTGTTTTTGAAACGCTTGTTATCAGATTTCCTAAAACGTTTGGAATCATATTGAATATGGTAAGTTATCCAATTGTAAATGGCACGTACCTTTTCTAGCTCACTGGTTTTATTGGCGCAAATTTTATGTGTTAAAAGTGGCACATTGTAAAAACTAAAAAGTGCTAAATTCCCTTTACCAGGGTCTTTTTGAGCCAAAACCAGTTGCCCAAAAATTAATTGGTGGCAACAAAAAACAAAAAGGACTAATCTTAATTTATTTTTTTGCATGAAGGTTTTAGCAAGTTAAGCAACAATAGCCTTAAATAAAACTATTGCATTAAACTTTCAATAACAGCCATAATCTCGGTCAAATTAATTTCAATATGAGAAGCAGTATGCACACATTTGCCTTGGTGAATTAATAGCGTTTGCGGCGATTGGTGTTCAATTTGATAATGCGCCGCAATCTCATTTGAAATAGATCTATAGTTTAGTAAATCTAAATAATATACCGGAAAATTTTCTTTGTTTTGGTTGGCATATATCCTTTCAAACCTATTAAGGGCGGTAGAACTGATGCTGCAACGCGTGCTGTGCTTAAAAATAATCACTGGCATTTGGTTCGACAATACATCAATTTCTGCTAGTTGGGAAAGTTCATTTAATGGCAACATAGAATATTTTACAAAAAGGTTTTAAAATTGGAAAAGGGGCCGAAGCCCCTTTATCTTTAGCAAAACTATAAGCCGGGTTCTGTATTGCAAAATGCTTTTGGCAAATTGCAACGACTATCATTTATCTGCTCCATTTATTGCTAAATGGATGTAGCAGCCTACCCGCAGGAAAAACAACCTAAGGCTGTTGGTGCTAAGCGAACACCCTTTTATTTCCTGCCTATTTGGCCTTGCAACGCATCAGGTTTACCATGCAATGTTTATCACTAAACACCCGGTGGGCTCTTACCCCGCCTTTTCACCTTTTCCCTAACCGAGGTTAAGGTAGTTTATTCTCTGTGGCACTATCTGTATTTCTGTTATTACAACAGAAACCCTTCCCGTTAGGAAGCATGCTGCTTAAGTTGCCCGGACTTTCCTCTCTGCCCTAAGGCACAGCGATAGTCTGTTTTGCTAGGCAAAGATAGGCAAGCAAGGGATATAAAAAAATCTAGGCTTATTTAAAATAGTTTAGGTTGCTCTGGATCTTGTTTAGGTCCTTTTGGCTTTTTCACCTCATATGTTTCTGGATCGTCTTCCAATAACTTTTTAATTTTGTCTTGCTCGGCGGTAAACAAATCTTCGTTCACCAATGTTTCTTCTGCTTCCTGAATGAGTTCCTCTATTTCATCTTGCGGATCGGGTGGCAACAATTCAAGTTTAGTTAGATCTGCCCCAGCAAATTTATTTCCAATGGCTTTCCAACCTTTAACATCAATGAAATCGGCTAGGTTAATTTGACTTTCTGCCAATGTTTTACCTTTACCTGATGTTAAAATAACTGTTGGATTCTTATAATCTGTTGCCAATAAAATATAGTTCCCTTTTTCTTCTGGAATGCAACTAAACTTCTTGTTAAGCGTTAAGGTTTCAATTACAAATCGTTTGATATTGTATTGTTTTGATTTGGCCTCAAAATAAACCACTGTAATTGGACGCTCAGGTTTCAATTTACATATGTGCAAGAGTTGTTCGTATTCGTAATGGTTGCTCACATCAAAATTAGTGAGTTCATAATTTCCATCTTTAAAGATTGAAAGAATTAAATCATTGCCCAAGAAATTACCTAAGAAACTACCATGTTCATTGGTATTGATACGCCCTATGGCATCATCGTACCAAAGGTTTAAGCCACCTAAAGTAGATACCCCTTTGGATTTTAATTTGATACCTTTAACCAAATATTTACTTAAAATATTTCCTTGAACGCCTCTTCCTTTGATGGCCAATTCTGTAAAATCAAAATCGAAACTTAATTTACGTGCATGGCTAAGTGGACTTAAGGTAATACTTACCACTTCTGCTTCACCAGAGGGGTTTGCCGTAAAGTAAAGAATACGAGAACCTGCTGTTCCTTGCGTTAAATCATATTCTTTATCACGCGTTATACCGGTAACTGGAAAACGTTTGGCATAACTAATTTTTGTTTTACCATCTAAATAAATGAGGTTATATATTTTGCGTTCATCATTTTTACGGAACACATCTATATGGATAATATCTTTGCCCACAAATGCTTTTTCTTGCACTTTACAAACCGTCATTTTCCCATCTTTGCGGAACACAATAATATCATCCATATCACTGCAATCGCACACGTATTCATCTTTCTTAAGACCAGTTCCAACAAAGCCTTCCGCTTTATTTACATATAATTTCTGGTTTGCAATGGCTACGGTTTTAGAATCAATATTATCAAAGGTGCGAATTTCTGTTTTGCGTTCTCTGCCTTTACCATATTTTTTCAATAGCGTTTCAAAATACTTAATTGCATAGGCTTTCAAGTTTTCAATATCAAAATTTACTTGCTCCAATAAAGCCTCAATGCCTTTCATAATATCATCGGCCTTAAAGGAATCGTATTTAGAAATACGCTTAATTTTAATTTCGGTAAGGCGTAAGATATCGTTCTCTGTTAATTCACGGCGGAACTGCTTCTTGTATTTGTTCATGCCTTTCCAGATGGTATCAATTACATCTTCAAAACTTTCGCATTCCTCAATATCGCGGTAAATTCTTTTCTCAATAAATATTTTCTCTAAACTACTGTAATGCCATTGCTCTTCTAATTCACCTCTTTTTATTTCTAATTCTTGGCGTAAAAGGTCCTTTGTGTTTTCAGTAGAAATCTTTAATAGCTCCTCAACACCAATAAATACAGGCTTATCTTCAACAATTACGCAAGCATTTGGAGAAATACTTACCTCACAATCTGTAAAGGCATAAAGTGCATCAATGGTTTTATCTGGAGAAACACCAGGTGCCAATTGAATTTCTATTTCTACATCCTTTGCCGTATTGTCAATTACCTTTTTAATTTTAATTTTTCCAGAATCATTGGCTTTTATAATTGAATCAATTAACTGAATGGTTGTAACACCATAAGGTACATCTTTAACAAATAATGTTTTCTTATCAAATTCCTCAATTCTTGCTCTAACCCTAATTTTACCGCTTTTTTTCCCTTGGTTATAATTGGCAACATCTACCAAACCACCATTGGGAAAATCTGGGAAAAGTTCAAAACGTTTTCCTTTTAAATGATCTATGCTGGCAAGAATTAACTCACAAAAATTATGTGGCATTACCTTGGTTGCCAAACCTACTGCAATACCTTCCACCCCTTGTGCAAGGAGTAATGGAAATTTCATTGGCAAGGCAATTGGCTCCTTTTTTCTGCCATCATAAGAATTTTGCCATTGGGTTGTTTGCTTGTTAAAAGCCACCTCCAAAGCAAATTTCGACAAACGCGCCTCAATATAACGCGGCGCAGCGGCAGAGTCGCCTGTGCGTATATCACCCCAGTTTCCTTGGGTTTCTATTAATAAATCTTTCTGGCCTAAATTAACCATGGCATCGCCAATGGCGGCATCTCCATGGGGATGGTATTGCATGGTTTGACCAATTACATTGGCCACTTTATTAAACCTACCATCGTCCATTTCCTTCATTGAATGAAGGATTCTTCTTTGCACTGGCTTTAACCCGTCTTCAATAGCTGGCACCGCCCTTTCTAAAATAACATAGGAGGCGTAGTCCAAAAACCAATTTTCGTACAAGCCATTTACGGCCGTAACGTGGTATTCTTGCGGGGCTACCGGTTCCTGATTTTCAGGGATGTTGTCGTTTGTATTCTCTTCCATGCTTTCCTAAACACTAGCAAGCAAAACTATTGAATATTGCAGAAAGGCTATCCACAAAAAAATTGTTTTTTGAGGATAAATTGTCGGATTTAGACTACTTATCACCTTCAAATGCCCTAAAATAGGCTGCGGCATGTAATAATCTGCTTCCATACCAACTAAACATTTCTCCATCCACCAAGCTTATTTTTGCCACTGGGCAAAGGGCTTGAAGATTTTTTATGTGGCTGTCTTTAAATGGATAAGGTTCAGAAGACAAAAAAATATAGGCAGGATTTTGGGAAACAATAAAGGCTTCATCCATTTCGGGATACCGGCCTTTTACCAAATTTCTCATGCCAATTTGCTGTAATATATCTCCAATAAAAGTTTCAGAACCAGCTGCCATATAGGGTTCGCGCCAAATTAAATACAAGCAAGTTTTTGGGGTTTCGGTTCGAACCAAAGCCGAAAAGCCAGCCTGTATTTTTGCGACTATTTGATTGGCTTCCAATTCCTTACCAACAAGCACCCCTATTTGCGCCATCATTTGGTAGGAGTTATTTAAATTGGCTATATCGCTCATGTAAACAGGGAATTCCTGCATGAGTTCTTCTATTTGACTTTGCTTATTCTCCTCTTTATTGCCAATAATTAAATCGGGTTGTAGCGCCCTAATTTTATCTAATTGCAATGTTTTGGTTCCTCCAATACGGGGCTTAATTTGGTGCATTTCTGCGGGGTGAACGCAAAAAAGGGTTTGCCCCACCACCTCCTCTGTTAGGCCTAAATGGTATAGGAATTCTGTTTGGGATGGCACCAAAGAAACAATACGTTTGGGGTAGGAAGGCAAGCATATTTGCCTACCCATTTGGTCTATTACATTTATTCCGCTTGCCTTGCTCATGTGTTGCAATTTCGATAAAGAAATGAAAAATCACAGCATTTCGCACTTTTTACTTAGCCAAAGGAAGCTATATTTGCACTTATTCAACAATAGACAGAAACACTTATGGGTAGGGTATTTGAAAAACGCAAACACAAAATGTTTGCTCGTTATGCCAAGATGAGTCAGGCATTTACTAAAATAGGTAAAGAAATTGCCATTGCTATTAAAGCAGGTGGTGGAAGTGGTGATCCAGATAGCAATTCGAGGTTGCGCGTAATTATTGCCAATGCAAAATCTGTGAACATGCCTAAGGCAAACATTGATGCTGCTATTGCGCGCGCAACAAGTAAAATGGATAAGGATTTTGAAGAAATTGCCTACGAAGGAAAAGGACCACATGGCGTGGCTGTAGTAATTGAAACGGCTACTGATAATCCAACCCGTACCATAGCAAACTTAAGAACCCACATGAACAAAACTGGTGGTACAATGTTAACTTCTGGTAGTTTAGATTTTATGTTCGACCGTAAAGGAATTTTTAGTATAAATATTGCAGGAATAAACCTAGAAGATTTTGAATTAGAAATGATTGATTTTGGGATGGAAGAAATGGAAGACGATGGCGAAGGTCATTTGATTATTACCGTTCCTTTCACAGAGTTTGGTTCGATGCAAAAAGCTTTGGAAGACAGAAAATTTGAAATTGTAAATGCACAATTACAACGTGTACCAACCACTGGCGTAGAACTTACAGAAGAAGAACAAGAAGATTTTGGTAAACTTCTAGACAGGTTAGACGAAGACGACGACGTGGTGAACGTGTGGCATAATTTGAAGTAGTTGGCTGATTTCTGGTTGTTGGTTTCTTTATGCTGGTTAAAATAATTATTATGGATTTAATTAAATATTTTTATCGCAACCCTAACTTTCTAAAATTGAATATTTTCCAAATTTCAAAATATTGCACTTTGACAGAAGCCAGATGCCAGAGGCTAGAAGCTGAATGCTAATTCAAACAAAATGAAAACCAAACCAAGTAAAAAACCAAAATTGATAGAGCGCACTGCGGAGCGTTCTGATATTGATGAGATCATGGATTTGTCGAGGATTTGTTTTCCTAAAAATGATCCATGGACGGTTGAAATGCTGGAGAGTCAATACCGTATTTTCCCTGAGGGAATGCAGGTTATTGAGTACGAAGGAAAGATAGTTGGTTCGGCCAGTAGTTTAATTGTTAGCTGGGATGAATACGATGACGACCATAGCTGGAAAGAAATTTGCGACAATGGTCTTATTACCAACCACGATGAAGAAGGCGATACGCTTTATGGCATTGAGGTAATGGTGCATCCAGATTACCAAGGTTTAAAAATTGGTAGGCGTTTATATGAAATGCGCAAAACATTGTGCGTAGAAAAAAACCTCAAACGTATTTTTATTGGTGGTCGTGTTCCCAATTACCATAAGTGTTCCGACGATTTTGGTATCAGGGCATATATTAAAAGGGTAGTTGATAAAAAGATAAAGGACCCTGTGGTTACTTTTCAATTATCGCAAGGTTTTACCATTCAAAGAATCATAAAAGATTATTTACCTGAGGACTTAGAAAGTGAAGGGTATGCCTTGCTTTTGGAATGGATTAATTTGGATTACGTTCCAGAGATTAGAGAGCGCAGTGTATTGATGAAAAAGGTTCGTATTTGTTGTATACAATATGAACTAAGAAAAATTAGGGGCTTTAGAGAATTTGCACAGCAATGCGAATATTTTACCGATGTGGCCTCCAATTACAAATCGGATTTTGTGCTCTTCCCAGAATTATTTACAACCCAATTACTCTCTCTGCATGAATACAAAAGTATGAGTCCTGAGGACAGTATCAGGAAATTAGACGAGTATACCGAAGATTATATTGAGCTTTTCTCAAGGCTTTCGATGGAATACAATATCAATATTATTGCTGGAACCCATTTGCAAGTAGAAGGTGAAAATCTCTATAATATTTCCTATATCTTTAAACGTGATGGAACTTTTGAGAAGCAATACAAAATTCACATCACCAGCAACGAAGGTAAATGGTGGGGTGTAAAACCGGGTAATGAAATTAAGGTATTCAATACAGATTGTGGCAAGGTTGCCATCAATGTTTGTTATGATGTGGAGTTCCCAGAAATGGCCCGAATTGCTTGTCAGAAAGGCGCTAAAATATTATTTGTACCCTTTAGTACAGATGAGAAACACGGACATTTACGCGTAAAAATTTGTGCGCAAGCACGTGCCGTAGAAAACCAAATTTTTGTTGCCACAGCTGGAACCATTGGTAATATTCCTTCGGTAGACAATATGGATATTAACTACGCACAATCTGGTATTTATACACCCAGTGATTTTGCCTTTCCTCCAGATGCAATTGCAGGTGAGTGTAGCACCAATATTGAAACGGTGGTAATTGCAGATTTGGATTTAGCAGCCTTAGAACGTGCAAGAAATACAGGCACGGTACTCAACTGGAAAGACCGCAGAAATGATATGTACGAAGTTTTAGAAAAGTAAAAAACTAGTTGGTGGCAAACTTCATACGAAGTTTAATTTTAGTTAATCTACGCTTGGTGTCCAATGAAAAATCATTGTCCATCATCCATTGGTAATAGCCTGGTTCTTGTTTAAAAATTTGTTCTACTAATTTACCACGGTGCTTGCCAAAGTTAAATATTTCTTTGCCATCAGGATTATAAATCATTCTGCCGGCAAGGTCTACCAGATTATGCTGACCCGATATTTTCCCCAATTCTTCTATGGTATTTTTTAACTGCGGGTAGCGTGTTATTTGCGCTTGAATAATTTCCCAAGTAGCTTGCGTATCTGCCACGGCACTATGCGCATTCTCTAATGTTTGGTCGCAATAAAAACGGTAAGCTGCGCTCAAATTGCGCGGTTCCATCATGTGGTAAATTCTTTGGGCATCAATAAACCTTCTGTTTTCTACATCAAAATCTACGCCCGCTCTTAAGAATTCTTCTACCAATAATGGGAAATCAAATTTATTTGAATTGAAGCCAGCAAAATCGCATCCTTGCATAAAATTAGCTAATTCATGTGCCAATTCTGCGAAGCTAGGTTTATCGGCAACGTCTGCATCTGAAATTCCATGAATGGCTGTAACTTCTGCGGGAATAGGCATTCCAGGATTAATTCGTTCTGTACGTGTTTCCTCTCTTCCATCAGGAAATACTTTTATGCAGGCTATTTCTACGATTCGGTCATTAGAAATACTGATACCCGTTGTTTCCAAATCGAAAACAATTAGGGGCTTATTAAGTTGTAAGTTGAGCATTGTAATTAATCTTCAGCGCCAAATTCATTGGCAGCACTTTCTTCACCGTCTTCGCCTGCATCAAACAAGCCAAAACCATCACCATCATCATCAGATATATCCCCAGGAATTTCCTCAGAATGATTCAAATAATTCTTAGTTATTTCATCAAACTCATTGTCGTCTACCATGCCAAATTTCTGCACTTTATCATATTGTTTTGGCGCCATACCCACGCTTTTAATACAAACAGGGTATTTTACTTTTGGATCTTCTTCTTTAAGGATACTAGTCAATTCTATATTCATGGCCCAGCATTCAATAAAATCATATACGTATAAGATTTTCTGATGTGGGTCAACCACAAACTGACTCAACTTACTCTTAGCCATAATAGGAATTGGACTATCCGGATTTTCCGTCATGTCTTCTAAGGTAATTTCCTGTCCTTTTTTCCAGCTATCATTACTCATGTAAAAAGAGGCCAATTGCTTGTCATCAAATTTGATGCTATTTAAAATAGCCTTATGAAACTCTAAAAAAGTTTGTGTGGGTTTAATTTCAATAACACGGTAAGTGTCTTCAAAATCTTCAAATGATACTTTAAATTTAAATACTGGCATACTCCTTTTACTTACTGCGAATATTGAAAAAAATTAACGGATAATCAAACTTTTAAAACGAAATTTCAACAATAATTGTTGTCTTGAAACTACTTTTTGGCATTTGCCAAAATACGCTCCCCTATTTCAAGCATTTTTGCAAAAGCGGCATTGTACTCATTTGCAACCAAACCATCTAATATAGCCTCGCGCAATTCTTCTTTAATGAGGCCTACTTCCCTGCAAGGCTTTAGTTCAAAGTGGTTCATTATATCTTCACCACTAACCGGAGGCTGCCAATTTCTTAAGGCATCACGCTCTTCCACTTCCTTTACCAATTCCTGCACCTTGTTTAAATTACTCCTAAACAAGCGAATTTTCTCTTGGTGTTTGCTGGTCATATCTGCCCTGCAAAGCGTAAAAAGATCTTCTAAATCATCTCCTGCATCTACAATAATTCTGCGAATGGCAGCATCTGTTACGCCTTCTTCCGCTAATACTTTTGGCCTATGGTGGAGAGAAACTAATTTCTCTACGTATTTCATTTTTTCGTTCAGGGGTAATTTCAAACGTCTAAAGATTTTTGAAACCATTTTACCTCCCCTATCCTCATGCCCATGAAATGTCCATGCCAATTCGGCCTCCACAAAACGTTTGGTAACAGGTTTGCCAATATCATGCAATAAGGCAGCCCAGCGTAACCAAAGGCTATCTGTTTCCAAACATACATTATCTAACACTTGAAGTGTATGGTAAAAATTATCTTTATGGGCTTTCCCTTTTTTTACTTCTACCCCATACATGGCTTGCAATTCTGGAAAAATAATGGCCAACAAACCACTTTCAAATAAGGCATTTAAACCAATACTTGGCTTAGCGCTCATCATTATTTTATTGAGCTCTTCACTAATGCGTTCCATTGAAACAATTTCTATGCGTTGCGCATGTTTCTTTATGGCTTCAAAAGTATTGTAGTGAATATCAAATTTCAATTGACTAGAAAACCTAATGGCACGCATCATGCGCAATGGGTCGTCGTCAAAAGTAATTTCGGGTTCAAGTGGCGTACGTAATAGTTTTCTTTCAATATCGGCAACACCATCAAAGGGGTCAACCAATTCAAATAAATTACGCTCATTTAAACTTATTGCTAAAGCATTGATGGTAAAATCTCTGCGCAATTGATCGTCTCTAATAGTTCCGGGAACTACTGCAGGCTTGCGGCTTTCACGACTATAACTTTCTTTTCTGGCGCCAACAAATTCTATTTCCCATTCTTTGGTTCGAACCATAGCCGTACCAAAATTTTTAAATACGGCAAAATCAGATTTCTCTGGAACAAGTTCTGCAAATGCTTGGGCAAATTCAATACCATCACCCACTACCACAATGTCTATATCTTTAGAATTACGCTTTAAAAACAAGTCACGCACAAAGCCACCTATTACATATGCTTCCACATTCATGCGCTTTGCAAGCGAATGCAATTGCATAAAAACCGGATCTTGTAATGCTATTTTTTGACTTCCCATTTTTACAAGCAGCAATTATTTAGAAGACAATAAAACTTTGTAATAATTCATCAGTTTCTCACTCAACACACTTGCATCAAATTGCTTTAAATGTGCAATTGAATTTTCTTTGAAGGCAGCAGCCACATGAGGACGTATTAATAAATCTTGCAAGCAATTTGCAATTAAATTAATATCCGTAGGGTCCACCAAAAGTGCGGCATTTCCTGCAACTTCTGGAATGGAGGAAACATTAGAAGCCAATACAGGCGTGCCCGAACGCAAAGCTTCCAACACTGGAATACCAAAACCTTCATAGGTGCTTAAGTAGGCAAAAACTGCTGCCAATTGATACATGCCAGGCAAATCTTTGAAAGGCAAATTGAAAATAAATTTCACCCTGCTTTCCAATTTATGTGCTTTTACATAGGCTAACAATTCTGGGTAAGCATCTGCTTTTTTTCCAACAATTACCAAATCATTTTGAGGGAAAAATCCAGCATTAAATGCTTTTAATATACTGATATGGTTTTTTCTTTTTTCAATGGTACCCACACTCAAAATAAAATTAGAACGCAAGTTGTATTTATTGCGCAATTCATCCTTTTGCTCATTGGATATGGGTTCGGCAAACAATGGATCACAATCTTGATACAAAACTTTTACCTTAGCTGGATCACAATCAAAGTTATGTATTATATCGTTTTGAGTATGCTCACTGGCTGCTATAATTAAGTCGGCACGCATAATAGCCGATTCAACTTTTCTATAATACAATTGTCTATCAACCCAAGGATATTGCGCTGGAAAATGCATGAAAATTAAATCGTGTATGGTTACTACACTTTTTATAGACGTGCTTTCAATACCACGTGGGAGCTCATTGCTTAAGCCATGGTAAAGCTTAACTTCTGCTTTTAGCAAATCCTTAACTAGCCAATTACTGCGCCAAATAGCAGGTAATTTTTTAGAGAAAAATCCAATTGGTTTATGCCTAATTACCTGCTCATTTACTTCTAAAAAATCGGAAAACTGATGCGTGCCTGGCGTAAATAAATGGTAGTTGTGCTGCGGGTAATATTGAACCAAACCTTTTAACAGGGAGCGAGAATAATTCCCCAATCCTGTGCGGTTATAAAAAATACGTTTGGCATCAAACCCTATGTTCATGGCCGAAAGATAAGGTAATTTAGCAAAACATTGAAATTAACAAGCAAAATAGCAAAGCAATTTAATGCACAAAATAGCTGACAATAATCACGTATTCAGTGCAGTAGGAAGACTTGAATTTAAAGGAGAAACATGGATATTTGATAAGCCAAATTTATTTTTATGTATATCCAACAACTCTATACCAATTGCCTTGCAGAAGCCGCTTATTATATTGAAAGTAATGGCGAAGCTGCCATTATTGATCCATTGAGAGAAACCGAACCTTATATTCAATTAGCGAAGGAAAGAGGTGCCAATATAAAGTATGTTTTTGAAACACATTTTCATGCAGATTTTGTAAGCGGACATATTGACCTTGCCAGAAAAACGGGTGCAAGAATTGTATATGGACCAACAGCTGAAGCCAATTACGACATATATGTGGCAGCCGATGAAGAGGTTTTTAAACTAGGAAATATTTCGCTCAAATTATTACATACACCCGGTCATACTTTGGAATCTATGTGTTTGTTATTGATAGATGAAAATGGAAATAATTATGCTGTATTTACTGGAGATACTGTTTTTGTGGGAGATGTAGGCCGACCAGATTTAGCCGTGAAATCTAATTTAAGCAAAGAAGATTTAGCCAGTTTATTATTTGATTCGATACAACAGAAAATAATGCCATTGGCAGATGAGGTAATCATATATCCTGGCCATGGTGCTGGTTCGGCCTGTGGTAAAAATATTGGCAAGGAATTGCAAACAACTGTTGGTATACAAAAGAAAATTAACTACGCCTTGTGCTGTGCCACAAGAGAAGAATTTGTAATAAAAGTTACTGCTGGATTGGAAGAACCACCAAAGTATTTCTTCATGGATGCAGGCATTAATAAAAATGGATATGAAAGCATTGATGAAGTGATGGAGCGCAATGCCATTGGGCTCGAACCGAAAGCGGTTGCTGAAGAAATTACAAAAGGCGTTATTATTTTAGATGCACGCGAAGCAAATATTTTTGAAAAAGGATTTATTCCTGGCAGTATAAATATTGGCTTAAACGGACAATATGCCGTGTGGGTAGGCTCGCTTATTGAAAGCAGCAAACCTATTATTGTTGTGGCAGATGAAGGCAAAGAAATTGAATCTATTTTACGTTTGGCGCGCGTAGGTTATGAGCATGTTTTTGGCTACCTCAAAGGAGGATTTGAGGCTTGGCTTTTACAAGGCATGGCCATAGAAACAGTTGATTCTATTGATGCAAGCGAAATGAATGAAATATCTGCGCATACCATTGTTGATGTAAGAAACCCAAGCGAATGGCAAACTGGTATAATAGAAGGAGCAGAATTAATTCCTTTGAGTAAATTAGAAAACCAAATTAGTCATTTAGACAAAAATCAAAAATACCTCATTCATTGTGCGGGCGGGTATAGAAGTATGATGGCTGCATCTCTTATGAAAAAACACGGATTTAAACACATTAAAAATGTGCGTGGTGGCATTTCAAAAATTAAAGAAAGTGGATTCTTATTGGTAATTCCTGCTTAATAATTTAACATTACACTCATGAAAAGATACACAAAAATAGCCATAGGCGCGGCATTAGGAGCCATTGGCGGCTATGCGTATTACTATTTTATTGGTTGTGCCAGTGGCACTTGCGCCATTACTTCTAGTCCGGTAAACAGCAGTTTATACGGCTTATTTATGGGCGGACTATTAGGCGATTTATTTCACAAAGAAAAGAAAGTAGAGAAGCAAGAAAACGAAGGAAACAATTAAGTTTATAAAGTTTTTACAAACCTAATTTGTTGCACCATTTCGCCTTGTTTGTTGCGCACTTGTAAGGTGTAAATTCCTGCAGCTATATCAGAAATATTCAAGGTAGTTTGTTTCAGCAGCATTGGGTCGAACCGAAATATTTTACCCAAAAGATCTATCCATTCTATGCTAATTTCTGCATAGGAAGAAGTATTATTTATAGTTAATTCACTGCTTGCCGGATTGGGATAAATTTCAATTAAATTGCTTTGGGAAGCATTTTCTTTTACCCCAATTGCCTTGCTAACCGAAAAAGAATCTACCATTTCTAAGGTTTGATCTGTATTATTAAAAACCCTTACCGTATAAACACCTTCGGGTGCCAAAGCATCTACTTTTAAATTAAAAGTACATACGCCATCACTCGGACAATTAATTGTACTTACGGCCAATTTACTTTCAGAAGAACCTTGGTAAAAGAACAAAACTTGCATAGATGATTTGTCTTGTTTAAAATGCGTACCGTTTCCTGTAATGGTAACAACCGCAATTGAATTGCGCGATACAAATTTAGGATTGATGCTTTGTAAACTTGGTGGCGGATTAAGTGTAAACGCGCCAGGAAGGCTTAAAACACCACTAATTGGATCGTTCACAACAATATCATAGGCACCCAAAACGCTATTGGGTTGAATCATAATATTGACCATTAAAACAGTATCACTTTGCGCCACAAAACCATTCACAAAAAACTTATTGGCACCTTGTTTAATGTTTACTGAAAGACTAGCACCTTGTTTAAAATGCGTATTAGCTCCTTTAATATAAATATCTATGGTTTGACTGGTTCTAATGGCATTGTTTGGTGTGATACTTTTTAAGGATGGAATATCTATTTTTTTAACACGGTACATGATGTTTTGCAGTTTTGTACCAGTGGTATCAAGCAATGCACGCATCATATAACCTTTTGCATTTTTGGCAAACCATTGGTATTCTATTACTCTTTGGTGTGGAATAATGCCTGCCAACGAATTAATATTTACCCAGCCTGTAAATTGGGCATGGGCATACAAATTGGTATAGCTATTGGTTACAACTTTTACTTTTAATACATTGAGACTGGTATCTGGCAATTGCAAAACGCCCCAGCCTTCGCAAATACTGGTATCATAGGCAGAAATCTCTGCGCGCACAGAATCATATCCAATGGTAGAAAGTAAGGGTGAATTAAAATCTGTAGGCGTTCCCATTTTGTAGTAAACCATAGAATCGGTAAAGCTAGCAGTATAGGTTAAGGGAAACTTTAATACGCGCAGGGTTAAATTATTGATGTTTTTGGCGGGTCGATCCAACACCATTTTTACAGCCAATGAATCTACAAACTCATAGTGACTTGAATTGGTTCCCATTGCGGCAAGATTTGAGGCAATGGGTTCGCCGGAAATAGGTGCGCGGTAATTAATAGAATCGAAAAGATCTGGCAATAAACCCGTTGAAAAATTCCAAGTTCTGTTGATGCCATTGAGTTGAACCATTGTTAGCACGCTTGCATTCACAGGTGTATCTATGGCTATTAAAACCTTATCTCCTATTGCAGCATAATCTGTTTGATTCACTATAATTTGAGAAAAAGAAGAGAAACTGAGGAAGGTAAAAAGAAGTAAAAAAAGTTTTTTCATTGTTGCATGCTGCGTTTCAAAAATACCTAGAAAAGCTAAAACGCGTTTAGTTCTCTATAAAATCACCCATTTGCGAGAACTTTTCAATTCTAGTTTTCACCAATAGATCAGCAGGCGTTCCAATTAAACCATTCAACTCTATTAACAAACGTTCTTTAAAAGTAGCATAAACCTCCGTAGGATTGGCATGTGCGCCACCTAATGGCTCAGGAATAATACCATCAATTAATTTATTTTGGAGCATATCAGTTGCGGTTAATTTGAGCGCTTCTGCTGCTTTTTCTTTGTGTTCCCAGCTTCTCCAAAGGATAGAGGAGCAAGATTCTGGAGAAATAACTGAGTACCAAGTATTTTCTAGCATCAACACTTTATCGCCTACTCCTATTCCTAAGGCACCACCAGAGGCACCTTCTCCAATAATGATACAAACAATAGGCACTTTAAAAACGCTCATTTCATAAAGGTTGCGCGCAATGGCTTCACCTTGTCCGCGCTCTTCTGCTTCCAAACCAGGAGAAGCCCCAGGCGTATCAATTAAACAAACAATAGGAATATTAAAACGCTCGGCCATTTTCATGAGACGCAAAGCTTTTCTGTAGCCTTCAGGGTTAGGCATTCCAAAATTACGGAACTGACGTTGTTTGGTATTTCTACCTTTTTGCTGCCCAATAACCATAATACTCTGCCCGTTAATACTTGCAAAGCCACCAATCATGGCTTTATCGTCTTTTACGGTTCTATCGCCGTGCAATTCAATAAAGTTCTCAAAACAGTTCTCTATATAGTCTAAAGTATAGGGTCTTTCGGGGTGTCGGCTTATTTGCACACGCTGCCAACCGCTTAATTTTCCATAGACTTCATGCTTAGCTTCTAAAATTTTTGCTTGGAGTTCTTCCATCTTAGCATGCATATCCACTTTGCCTTTTTCATGAACCCCCATTACTTCTTCCAACTGATCTTCAAGTTCCTGAATTGGTTTTTCAAAATCAAAATGTGCCATATTTTATTAATTACGCGGTGGTTGAACCGCGCTGCAATTTTAGGTAATTAGAACTATTTTCAAAAATTTATAAAAGCACTTGACAGATTAATTTTAATTTCTATATTTGCACTCCCCAAACGGAAGATTGGTAGCGCAAGTTACCAAGTTCCACGGACAACCGGAGTGGTAGTTCAGCTGGTTAGAATACGTGCCTGTCACGCACGGGGTCGCGGGTTCGAGTCCCGTCCGCTCCGCAAATTTCCTTCCAGGAAGTTTCAAAAACCTTCAAGCGAAAGCTTGGAGGTTTTTTTTTGGGCAAATTTTTTGCACTTACCTTTCAAATAATTTATTCAATCATTTATTTACCCCAAACACTATTAAACAAAAAAACCTCTACATTTAAATGCCGAGGTTTTTTTGTTTTATTTTGAATTTTCAAAAAAATGTAAAAAATTGTGGCAGTCAAAACAAAAGCCAATGATGCATTCACCATTTAGATTTTTATTTATACTTTTTATTGTAAGCATAGCAGTCTTTGTAAGTTGTACAAAAACTGTCAAATGCGATGGTTTTCCGGAGGGTTTAAAAAATTATTTTCCAAATACATCGCTTTTAAAATTCACAAATACCAAGAAGGATACCCTTAAAATTGCTATTGTAAGTAATTATTCCACTGGTTCAAGATCAGAATCAAACAATCCTTTAGGTACGGGAGGAATAGGTAATGGCGACCCTGTTTGTATAGAGGAAATGCGCTATGGAAGTACTATGTATACTAATTTTACAAAGGAGCTGGAATTTTATTTCGAAATTACATTTAACAATTCAAGCAAGGATACTAAATTACAAATGGAAATTAGGGAACCATTTGTTTCAACTAGCGGTTTTGTTATAGATACCACCAATACAAACAGCTCCCCAGGCAATGTTTTTGGCGATACAATAAATATGTATTGCACCCAAGGACGATTCAGTTATGCGCAACTGATTTATGGCAAAGGCATCAC
>CANFHJ010000034.1 GCA_947446605.1 Bacteroidota bacterium
CCATTGCTATCACCCGCTTTTTGGAATGTCCAACTTTCTAATCCAAGGTTCCTAAATGTGTTTTGTGCAAGGCTTTGGGTCGAACCAATTGCAAGGCCAATTAAAAGATTGCGTATGATTTTTACTAATTTCAATTTTCTAAAACCTTTCTCAAATTTTGAATCTCAACTGCATCACAAATTTCACTGCCATTGGTTACTGCGCTTGAGTGGTAATGATTTATACCCGTTAAGTCTTTTAAGGTTTCCAAATTATTGGATCGAACCGAACCCCCAACTAGAATATTTATTTTACCCTGCGCGCGTTCATTTAAAAGTTTGAGTTGAGCTACTCCTTCCAATGCACTTGCAGCTCCACCCGATGTCAATACATTTTTAAATCCCAATTGTATGAGTGTTTCCAAACTTGTTTCTAAATCCTCACAAACGTCGAAAGCCTTGTGAAACGTGCAGGGTAGGGGCTGAGCCATTTCAATTAATTGAGCGTTTTGTGCTATGTTGATGCTTGTATCTTCGTTTAAAATGCCAAATACAAATCCATTAATGGGTAAAAGTTTAAAACGCTGCAAAGTGTTTTGCATTTGCAAAAATTCAGCTTCGGTATAGCAAAAATTACCTGCCCTAGGCCTAATCATAATAGTTACTGGAATGTCTAATAGTGGCAATAATTCCGCACAAGTTTCAAAGGCAGGACTAAGGCCATCTGCTTCTTTGTTGCTGCACAATTCAATCCTTTGCGCGCCATTAGCCGCAGCTATAAGTGCCGATTGCGCGTTGAAACAGGCAATTTCTAAAAGCTGGTCGCGCATTATTTTTTAGGTATAATTAAATGTGCATCCGAATTTTTGAGATTGTTACCTTCCTTATCAAATACCGCATAGCTAAATCCGCCTTGCACACAAAAGGAGCCATATTCACCTTGTTTGTTCAATGCAATAAAACCAACTTGAATATCACTTAAATTTTTCTTGCGAATTTCCATTAAACGAACAACACGGTTTACAGCCTCTTTACATGCTTCTTCTGGTGATTTTCCTTGGCGCATTAGTTCAACCACCAAATGGCAACCAGCTATTCTAATTACCTCTTCTCCATGTCCTGTTGCAGTGGCTGCACCAATTTCATTGTCTACGTACAAACCCGCGCCAATAATAGGTGAATCGCCTACGCGACCATGCATTTTGAACGCCATTCCACTGGTGGTACATGCTCCAGATAAATTGCCTGCTGCATCCAAAGCAATCATGCCAATGGTATCGTGATTTTCTATATTCACAATAGGTTTGTATTCACTCTTCTTAAGCCATTCTTTCCATTCTCTTTCAGAATCGGGCACCATTAAATTTTCTTTCGGAAAGCCTTGTGATAAGGCAAATTGCAATGCGCCATCACCTACAAACATAACATGTGGTGTTTTTTCCATTACCGCACGTGCAACAGAAATTGGATGTTTGATAAATTCCAAACCTGCAACAGAACCAATATTAGACATTTCATCCATGATGCACGCATCTAGGGTAATTCTGCCGTCTCTATCTGGTCGGCCTCCATAACCAACACTTCTTTCTGTTGGATCTGCCTCAGGCACACGCACACCTGCTTCTACAGCGTCTAATGCTTTTCCTCCTTTTGAAAGAATTTCCCAGGCAGCTTCATTTGCCTTCAAACCAAAATCCCAAGTTGATAAAACAATAGGCTTATTTACCTGCTTGTTTTTTCTTTCTCTTTTTTCTGCTTTTGCATCAATATGTAGAGAATTAAGCAGCATCGCCGCTCCAGTAATAGCACTTGTTTTAAGAAATGTTTTTCTACTAGTCATAATTGTTTTTACTGCTCCCTAATTATTTACCAAATGCCGATTTAGCATACTTGATACCTTTTTTATCAAGTAATTTTCTGTGCAATTCCATTCTTTGGTAAAAATTTTGATAGTTTTTCTTTTCTTTCGGAACCCAAACAATCTCTGCTAATGCAGCCATTCTGGGCATTGCCATGTATTCCACTTGGTCAGAATTATACATGTATTCTGTCCACACATTTCCTTGCGCACCCATAATATGTTTTGCTTCCTCAACACTCAAAGAATCTGGAGTTGGTTCGTAACTATATACTTTTTCTAAAGTTGTAAAACCTCCAATGGCCAAAGGTTCTGTCTTAGGATCTGCTTGGTAATGGTCGAAATAACAAAAAGCGCCAGGTGTCATAACTACATCATGGTTTTGTTTTGCGGCTGCAATGCCACCTTCAATACCTCTCCAACTCATAACGGCAGCATTTGGCGCTAATCCACCATCTAAAATTTCATCCCAACCAATAATAGATTTACCTTTAATTCTTACAATATATTCTATGCGTTTAATGAAAAAAGATTGTAATTCATTGTAATTTTTAAAGCCATTGTTTTGCATAATTTGCTGGCACAATGGAGATTTTTCCCACTCATCTTTTAAAACTTCATCACCACCAATGTGTATGTATTTGCCAGGGAAAAGAGAGGCAACTTCGCCAAGTATATCATCTAAAAAGGTAAAAGTATGTTCGGCCGGACAAAATACATTGGTTTCAACGCCCCATTTCATGCCAACTTCGCAAGGCTCGCCGCTGCATGAATACTCAGGGTATGCAGCCAATGCAGCCAGGGCATGACCAGGCATTTCAATTTCAGGTACAATAGTTACATGCAACATGTTTGCATAATCTACAATGTCTTTTATTTCTTCTTGGGTATAAAATCCACCATAAGGAATAGAATCAAATTTTTGATCGGCATATGGCCCTACCATAGAACCTTTTCTCCATGCGCCAACTTCCGTAAGCATTGGGTAATGTTTAATTTCTATGCGCCACCCTTGGTCGTCTGTAAGGTGCCAATGAAATACATTCATCTTATACGATGCCATCATTTCAATATACTTTTTTACAAAGGCCGTAGAAAAAAAATGCCTGCTACAATCTAAATGCATGCCGCGCCATTTATACCTTGGAAAGTCCTCAATTGCGAGACATGGAACCGCTAAACTAACTTTGCCATTTACAGGTAAAAGTTGAATCAAAGATTGTAATGCATAAAAAACACCAACACCTTCCGAGGCTTCAATACTAATTTTGTTTTTACTAATAGTTAATTTGTATTGGCCCTCCACTGTATCCCTAAATGCCCCAAATCTAAGCTCAATGTAACTGCCACTTTTTATAGGTGCTTTTTTTACCCAAAGTGGAGATATTTGGTAATTACTTTTTAGGTAATTTTGAAAATAAACTATTTCCTTTTCAAAAATTGGATTGCTAATAAAAATTTGCGTGGCATTGCTAATAGTAAAATTACCACTTGCCATATTACATTCAACAGGCATAGGAATTAAAGCCAAATTTTTCTGCAAGGTTTGGGTCGAACCAATGAATGCCGACAGTATTAAAGACAATAATATGAAACTGTATCTAATCATAATAAGTATAGCTTAAATGACAAATATAATGCGCCAAAGGTGGATTTGCTATTCTATTGAAAAAAATTAAAAGACCTATTTTTTAGCCTTCTTTTTTATGTTCTGGGCATCTGCTAAAAGTCTAAATTTTGTAATTTTTTGAACCAAGACAGCAGGTATTTTTTTGTCTATTGGAAATTGAACGGCCCCTTTTGAATTTTTATAGCTAGAAATTTCTTCTTTAAAATGCGCAATTCCTGCACCAGTTGGATAAAATCCAATATGGTTTTTATAAGCTGCAAAATATACTAAAATACCATTCATTTTATAAGCTGGCATTTTATAGCTAATGGTCTCAATAGCTGCAGGAGCAGCCTTTTTAATGGCATTCCTAATTTCAGTTAACCTCACTTGTACTTCGGCCGGAAAATTTGCTATATAGGTATCCACCCATTCCGATTTGTTTTCTTCCATCAATCAAAAGTATAAACAGAATTACAAAAAATCCATTAATTTATCTTTAATGCACATTTGTTTTTTATGGATTACCTTGCCTTCTGTTAATTCAACTTTAGTGCTATGATCCCTCACTCAACCAAACCCTCAAAGCTTGCAAAATTTTGGAAATTATTAGGCCCCGGATTGGTTACTGGTGCAAGCGACGATGATCCTTCGGGAATTGCTACTTATTCGCAAGCGGGTGCTGCTTTTGGTTTGGCAACTTTGTGGACGGCTATTTTGGCTTTTCCATTAATGGCCAGTATTCAGCAAATGTGTGCAAGAATTGGTTTGGTAACTTCGCAAGGTCTAACGGGTACGCTTAAAAAACATTATCCAAAACCAGTATTGTATTTAATGCTTCTTTTTAGCTTTCCAGCTATAGTATTAAATATAGGTGCAGATATTGCAGGAATGGGGGCTGTTGGAAATTTATTGTTTCCAACTATTGATGCCAGCTTCTTTAGTGTATTCTTTACAATTTTGCTTTTAGGCCTTATCATTTATTTGCCTTATGCAAAAATTGCGGCAGTTCTTAAATATTTATGTATTGTAATGTTGGTATATTTTATTGTGCCTTTTTTATACCACCAGGATTTCATGGAAATTGCTAAGGCTACTGTTATTCCTACCATTCATTTTAATAAGAGTTTCGTTGCCATTTTGGTTGGAATTTTAGGAACTACCATTTCACCCTACTTGTTTTTTTGGCAAGCTTCGGTAGAGGTGGAGGAAATGAAAAATAAAAGCAAACACCTCATTGTAAATAAAAAAATTATACATGAAATGCGCCAAGATGTAGATTTTGGGATGACTTTCTCTGGCTTTGTAATGTATTTTATCATATTAACTACTGGCACAGTTTTGTATCAAGAAGGCGTTCATCAAATAGATACGGTAGAACAAGCAGCAATGGCTTTGAAGCCACTGGCGGGTAAATTAGCCTATTTGCTCTTTGCTATTGGTGTTATTGGAACAGGCTTAATAGCTATTCCTGTTTTAAGTGGATCGCTCTCTTATATTTTTACCGAAACCTTTGGATGGGAGCAAGGTCTCGATAAAAAATTCCATGAAGCAAAAGGCTTTTATGCCATTATTGCTATTTCATTGTTATTAGGCTTAACATTAAATTATGTTGGCATTTCGCCTATTGATGCCTTAATTTATACAGCCATTTTATATGGAATAACGGCCCCTGTGCTCATTGCCATCATCCTACATATATCAAATAACAAATTAATAATGGGCGAATTTGTAAATTCTAGGCTAAGCAATGTATTGGGTTTTGTTGCCTTGTTTGTTATGACAATAGCTGCAATTGCCTTAATTTATTTGCAATTTAATACTTAGGTTCGAACCTAAAAACGGGCTAAATGCCTTTATGTATGGGCTTTTTTGAACTTTGGGCGAGGAGATTTTTGTTTGTATATGAATAGTTTAGCTGAATAATTTTAGATATTACAAGAATTAACTGCTAGATTAAATTAAATAGCCTAAGTTTGAGAACTCTTAACAATTTTTTTACCTATAGTTACTATGATGAACGAACTGAATCAATACAGACAAAACGGACAATTCTTTTTTAGGCCAACAGATCGTTTGGCAGATGTATGTAATGCGCCAGCAAATTCAAGTGGTGTTTTTGCAATTTATGCATTAGAAAGAGGTCGTACCAACCTTGTTTTCATTGGTTCTGCAGGTAAAAAAGATGCAGATGGAAATATTGTACATCGCAAAGATGGTATCAAAGGTAGAATTGTAACTGGCAAACAATTTGGCGATTTTTGTCGTAAAACTTGGCCGCATCAAATGCGTTTAGAAAACATAGATACTTTATCTATTCAATGGTTTGTTACCTACGGTGGCATGGCCAAAGATTTTCCAGAAGAAATGGAAATGAACCTTTTGGCTCGTTACAAAGAAGCCAATGGTAAATTGCCAAGATGGAATAAAGAACTTTAATTTAGCGCGCTTCTAATTCTATTTATTAAGGTAAGTTTCTCTTAGTTTTTGAAAAGGAACAAATAGTTTTAGAAATACGCTGTCTGTTCTCCCTCTTACATAAGCTACATAATTTATTTTCCCTCCAATAGAAAGTAAGAACTTATCTATGGCTTCCACTGGAACTGTTTCCAATTTATAATAACGCTTGCAGGCCTCCTCTAATCCTGCTGTTTGGGCATGATGTATGATAGCTCGCAGCTTTCTTATTTGTCGTCTATCCAAGTTGGGCTTTTCATTAACTTTTATGCCCGTAACCCATTGCGCTTGTTGTTTGGCTTGTAACCTGTTTTTTTTGGGATTAAGCTGAAAGCCTTGTTCATGAATTAGTTGAATAATTTCATTTTGTAATTCTTCACTTGGTTTCTCCATAAAACTAAAGGTCATATCATCGGCATAACGGGTGTATTTTACCTCAATGTTTTTCTCTCTTGCTTGATATACCCAGGCCAAAATGTTTTCATCTAAATTACGGCAAACATAATTGCTAAGCATGGGAGAGGTAGGTGCGCCAATAGGCAGCTGCTTTTGGTAGCTGCAAATCAAAGTAATGTAACTGGCAATGGGTGATACAAAATTAAATGGTGCACTTTCAAAAGTTTCTTTAATTCTATGGGTGCTTATGCTTGGGAAAAAATCTACGAGGTCAATATTCCAGATATAATTCATTCCTAAATGGGCCTGGGCATTGGCTAAAATACCATGTGGGTAATAACTGTATTTGTTTGAAATAAATCCTTGCACGGCCCTTTTTTCTTGATACAAATATTGTAGGATGCCATTGAGCTTCTTTTGAACCTTTGCTAGTTTTTTCTTTGGCGCATGAATTACCCTTTCTCCGCCTTTCTTTTTTGGAATAGAGAAGCTGCGGTAGCCTGGTTTAGCTACCATATCCACCAGTTTGTAAATATTTATATCCAAAATATTTGCCAAATCTGGCAGGCCTTTAATGTTTAAGAAGTTTGATGCTTTTGTTTCCATTGAGGTGAATTTTGATTTTAAAAATGGGATAGAGGAGGTTCGAACCAATTGGTTCAAACCTCCATTTCATGCGCTGTTGGTCTATCCTTAAACCCAATTTTGCTCGCAAAATTGATATAAGCCACGTTGGAAAACAACTGCAGTAACAACAGTTTAAGCCCGTGTATGCCTCATCCTTTTAGCGCATGTACCCAATATCAATCAAATTCGTTTTGCCGGCTTTCTGGTATGGCAAACGACCTATACAAATCTTGAGAGGCCAACTCGTAAAAGTTTAAACTACTTGCGTTATAGCCTATTTTTACTGTTCCTAAAGCGCCTAAGGTGTTTTTTGCAATAATTAATTCTGCTTCATTCTGCGTGGGTGAACCATCTTCCCATTCTGTTAATTGGTAATAGTCTGGACGGTATAGCAACAATACTTTATCTGCAATTTCTTCTATAAAACCACTGTCTTTAAGGTCTGCCAATTGTGGTCTGCAAGAATAAGAAAACCTTCTTTCTACATTTCTGTTTAAGTCGGAACCCATTAATATAAATAAATTTAAATCCTTAGCAGCTTGCCTTAATTGTTTAAGAATTTGTCCCAATCCTTGATGTCTGTTAGTTGTTGCCGCAATGCCATTGTCTAGTTGCTGAAGGTTATCAATTACTACAATGTCTACGCCATGTTTACCATGCTTGGTATAAAGAATTGCCAATAATTCTTGAATAGAATTGCTGCGTAAATAATTGTATTGTAAGTAATTTTCTTTTTCGGTTCGAACCAATTCTTCTAAATAGGCTTTCTCTGGATCACTTTTAAAACCCTCATCATTTAAGGTTTTAAAGGCAAGTCCTGTTTCATTGGCAACCAATAATTGAATGAAGTTTTTAGGGTTGGTATGAAAGGATAAAAATAAAACTTTTTTATTCTTTTGTTTAATCCAATGGTTGCAGAAGCTTGTCATTAGGGCAGTTTTACCCATACCTGGCCTACCGCCAATAATTGCCATTTGACCCTGTTCAAAGCCTCCATCTAACATGGCATCTAAACTTTTCATTCCGGTGGTAAGTAAATATCTTTTGTCAATAATGCCCCCAGTTTGGAGAAAGTCTTGCATTAATTTACCCAATAAAACTTCCTCTCTTTGTAAGCTAAGGTCTTTTAATTCGTATAATAAATCAATTCCTTGTTGAATGCGGTCTTCGGGTACTTGCTTGGTATCACAGGCGTTCATGGCCAATTGAGCCAATTTCTCATTCATGTAGTTTTCCCGCAGCTGTCTAACAAAATAGGGGAGTTTTTCTTTAAGGTTTTCTAGAACAGAAATCTTGGTAATTATCCTTTTCCAGTCCGTTTCATTGTCCATGGTGTTTAGAAAATGGAAAATCAAATGGGTATCAATTAATAGGTTTTCGCGGTTCAATTGGAGCAACACCTTATAAACCATTTGGGTTTCTCTAATACTAAAAAACTCGGGTCTTAGTCGCAATACATGCTCACTAAATAAGGAGCCATTTTGAATTAAAATGCCTAAAATGCTATGTTCAATAATCTCTACGGAATAGTTGTTTTTAGTGTTGGTTATCATGGCCCAACAAACCTATGCATTATTAAAATAGACAAATTTTAATTTCATTCACAATGCTGAAGACCATTGCTAATTGTATGTCTACATTATTCACACGCCATTTTGCAAGGGTAGGAGCATGTGGGAAAATTTCTTTCAGGCATTCTATCGGGCCCTCAACTTTTATTTTATTTTTTATTTTTTTTTATTCAAAAAAGAGCAGTACCTGTTTACGCTATATTTAGGCTGTTTTTGTTTTTCTTATTTCAATTTTGAAATAATTTAATTCAACTAATAAGTAGGCAATAAGCTTGTTTTAAATTACCTAATTCTTGCTAAATTTCTTTAAACCAATCTTAGCCGCTTCCTCCCAAAAATTTGGAAATGATTTCTTTACAGAAGTAACCTCGCTAAGTTTTATGCGCGATTGAAATACAGCAAACATGGCAAATGCCATGCACAAGCGATGGTCTTCGTAAGTCTCAATTGTTTTATTTTGATAAAAATGATGCTGTAGACCATCGTGTTTTAATTCGCTACTATTTTTTGTTTGAACCTTATAGGCCAAATTTTCTAAGGCCAATTGCAATGCTGTTAAGCGCTTACTTTCTTTGTGCTGTAAACTGCTTAAGCCTATTGCATCTAAACGGTATCCCGCTGCGGCAGTGGCACAAATTATGGCTGGAGCCAAATCTGGACAATTGGTGAAATCAAAACTAAATTTATCTGTTTCGGGTTCCTTTCCTTTTGTGATATAAATACCCTCTTCCTTAACAATAGATTTAATGCCCAATTCTAACATCCATTCATGCAAAATGCCATCGCCTTGAATGGTATTTAAGCGTAAACCTTTTAATAAAATATCCGCTTTATCTGCTAATAGGGCAGCCTCGTAAAAAAATGCGGCACTGCTCCAATCTGCTTCAATAGTATAGCTGTTTATGCTTGTTTCCTTAATATCTTGATTGGCAATGAGGATGCTTTCTTCTTTTTGTAATTCACCTGTAAATCCAAATTCATGGAGCATGGCTAAACTCATCTTAATATAAGGCAAGCTGCTAAGCTCGCCTTTCATTTTAAGTGATAAAGGCTTTGCTAATAAAGGTGCAATAAGTAGGAGGGCGCTGCTAAATTGGCTCGATTCATGTGCTTCTATTTCTACTTCACCACCACTTAATTTTTTGCCAATAATTTTAATTGGTAAAACGTTTTCTTCTTCTAAATAACAGATTTCTGCCCCCATTTGTTGTAATGCGCTCACCAAGGATTGTATTGGCCTTTGCTTCATTCTTTGGTTGCCAGTTAAGTTAACTTCAATACCAGGAGTGGCCGCAAAATAGGCACATAAGAATCGCAAGCTTGTTCCCGCATTGTCAATATTTATAAGTCCTGTAGGATTTGCTAATGCATTTATTAGGTGAACTGTGTCTTCCGCTTCTGAAAGATTTACAAGCGCTAAGGGTGCAATACCTATTTGTTTTCTTACTGCATTTAAAATAAGCGCCCTATTGCTTATGCTCTTAGAAGCTGGTAGTTCAATGCTTGCAATTAAAACACTTTCGTTTGATTCTATTTGGAAGCTGCTCATGCGCTTAATTTGGTGTAAAATTCTAATGACTTTTCAATAAGCGCATCTTCACAATTGATATCAATTTTTACTTTGCCTATTTTCTTTATAAGGCTAAAATTAATTTGCCCTGCTGCATTTTTTTTATCGTTTTTCATAAAATCTTCCAAATCTGCGAAGTTAATTTCACGTTTGTATTTTGGAAAACGGGAAAGGAAATAGTGAGAAATTTCATTTAATTCTTTGCTAGATAAGCCCAACAATTGATGGCTCATGTATGCCTCGCAAATCATACCAATGGCAATAGCTTCGCCATGTTTGAGTGGTTTTTTGTCGTTAATTAATGAGTAAGACTCTATGGCATGACCAATGGTATGACCAAAATTTAAGGCCTTTCTTATTCCCTTTTCCTCAGGGTCTTTTTTAACAATAGCCGCTTTAATTTTAAGTGATTGAAAAATTAAATTACCTGCGTTTTCCCAATTGAGCTCTGCTTTTTTTGCCAGTTTTTCAAATAAACTTAGGTCGTCAATAATGGCATGCTTGCATACTTCGGCCAAACCATTTCTAATTTCTTCCTCAGGTAGTGTTTTTAAGAACAGGGGGTTGATTAATATATATTTTGGATGTTGAAACAGTCCAATACTATTTTTTATAGATTTAAAATCTAATCCCAATTTTCCTCCAATGCTGGCATCTACCATAGCCAATAAGGAACTTGGAATGTTTATGAAATCTATACCTCGTTTATAGGTTGCCGCGCAAAATCCACCTAAATCGCTTATAACTCCTCCGCCTAAATTGAGCAATACAGCCTTTCTATCTGCAAAATTATCTTGGAATTTTTCCCAAATGAATTCTGCATATTTTAATGTTTTGTTGGCCTCGCCTGCCGGAATAACTATAGTTACATAATTTACCAAATAGGGGCTTAGCAATGGCCAGCAGTGTTTATGGGTATTGGTATCCATTAACACAAATACCTTTGAATACGACTTATTTATCAGTATTTCAGATAGTTTCTCTAGGATTTCGGCCCCTAAATAAATTTCAAAATCTTTTTGAATAATTTCTTTCATGAAACCAGCTTATAATTATACTTTTGTGGTGCAAATTAAGGCTATAAATTGGCATCTTCAATTTAAATGTTATCAAATTATGAAGCAAGAATTGGTTAATTTCTCAAATACACACATTGCCTTCCAATCTAAGAGCAACAAGGAATTGCGAAACTCATTTATGTTATTTAAAGCAATTTCCTATAATTGGTTGGTTCAAGCCGGACCAAAAATGGTTGCTTTGTGCTTTAATATTGGTTTGCCTATTAAAGGAATAATTCGCAAAACTGTATTCCACCAATTTTGTGGTGGCGAAAATATTTCAGAATGTGAAGGGAATATCCAATTGATGCATAAATATGGTGTTGGAACCATTTTAGATTATTCGGTAGAAGGTGAAGAAAAAGAAGAAGTGTTTGAAGAAACCGCAAAAGAAATAATTCTTACCATTGAGAAAGCTGCCGGCAATGTTGCCATTCCTTTTAGCGTTTTCAAAGTTACCGGTGTTGCTCGTTTAGAATTGTTAGAACGCGTTAATTCTAAAAAGAAATTAAGCGAAGCAGAGCAAGAAGAATTCACTAAAGTAAAATTACGCATCCATGCAATTTGTGAATCGGCCTATAAAAATAATGTGCGCTTATTTATAGATGCAGAAGAGTCTTGGATACAAGAGGCTATTGATGGTTTGGTAACAGATATGATGCTTTTGTTTAATAAGGAAAGAGCAATTGTATACAATACCATTCAATTTTACAGACATGATAGGTTGGCATTTTTAGAGAATTCAATAGCACATGCAGCTGCCAATTCATACTTCTATGGTGTTAAATTGGTGCGTGGTGCCTATATGGAAAAAGAACGTCAGCGTGCTTTAGAAATGAGTTACCTCGACCCAATTCAGCCTGATAAAAAAGCCAGCGATAGAGATTACAATGAAGGATTGAAGTTGTGTATTCAACACTTAGATCATGTTGCTTTTTGCGCTGGAACCCACAATGAAGACAGCTGCATTTTTTTAATGGAATTAATGTGCACCTACAAAATTCCTTCAAATGATGAGCGTGTGTATTTCTCTCAGTTGTTTGGTATGAGCGATCATTTAAGTTATAATTTGGCCAATGGCGGTTACCGTGTAGCAAAATATTTGCCTTATGGCCCAGTTAAAGCAGTATTGCCTTATTTATTCCGCAGAGCGCAAGAAAATACCAGCGTAAAAGGTCAAGCAGGAAGAGAATTAAGTTTGGTTCAAACCGAATTGCGCAGAAGAAAACATGCCTAATTCTGAAGTAAACAAGTTCCCATATGCCTTAGCCAATTTAAATGATGCGGCAAAATGGGTTATTTCAAAAGCAAAAAGTTCCAAAATTTGGTGTTTTGAAGGGCAAATGGGTGCTGGTAAAACTACCTTACTTGCCCAAGTTTGTAGGCAATTGGGTGTTCAATCTGAAATAAATAGTCCCAGTTTTTCCTTGGTAAATGAATACCAAATTTCGGCCACACAAAAGGTTTTTCATTTCGATTTTTACCGCGTCAAAAATATTGAAGAGGTATATGATATAGGTTTTGAAGCCTATTTTGATAGCGGGCATATTTGTTTAATTGAATGGCCCGAAAAAATTCAAGAAATTTTAGTTTCTGAGCCTCATTTGGTATTTCATATAAAAGGAGAAGGAGCGGCACGGACGATTTCAATTCAGGGCTAATTTGTTGAATGGGATGGCTAATTCAATAAAAAATCCTATATTTGATTAATCACAAAATAACCTATTATGGCCGAAAATTCTTCCTTTGGATTTAGTGATCTTGCCAAACAAGCCAGCATGCAACCTAAAGAAGCATTGCTTGAAATAAATCAAAAACACAAAGCGCTTTATATTGGTGTACCTAAGGAACATACGCTGCAAGAGCACCGTATTTCATTAACGCCTTCCTCGGTTCAGCAATTGGTAAATAATGGCAATGAGGTTTGGATAGAAACCAATGCAGGGAAAGAAGCTAATTTTAGCGATAAAGAATACAGTGAAGCTGGAGCAAAAATTTGTTACGAACGCAATGAGGTTTTTAAAGCTGATATAATAGTAAAAGTAGAACCACCAACTCTTGAGGAGGTTGCTTTATTAAGCCCAGATAAATTATTGATTTCTGCCTTGCAGCACGGCGCAAAATCTGAGCCCTATATTCGTAGTTTAATGCAGAAGAAAATAAATGCCATTGCTTTTGAATATTTAAAAGACATAGACGGTATTTATCCTATTGTGCGCAGCTTAAGTGAAATTGCAGGTATAACGGCCATTGCTATTGCTTCTGATTTATTAAGTATAAGTGGCGGTGGAAAAGGCGAAATGTTGGGTGGCATTTCTGGAATTCCTCCAACAGAAATTGTAATTATTGGCGCAGGAACAGTTGGCGAATATGCCGCAAAAGCAGCAATTGGTAAAGGTGCTGCTGTAAAAATATTCGACCATTCATTGGCCAAATTACGCAGAATTCAAAGCAACCTTGGTCAATCTGTTTTTACTTCTTTAATACATCCTAAAATCTTGCATAAAGCATTGTTAAGCGCCGATGTGGCAATAGGTTGTATTAGAAGTGAAGAGGGCAGAAGTCCTGTAATTGTGAGTGAAGAAATGGTTTCTCAAATGAAAGAATTGAGCGTAATTCTTGATATTTCAATTGACCAAGGTGGCGTGTTTGAAACCTCTGAAATTACCTCTCATGCCAAACCAAGCTTCCAAAAACATGGGGTAATACATTATTGTGTTCCTAATATTACCAGCAATGTTTGTAGAACTGCAAGTTATGCTTTAAGCAATATTCTTACCCCTTTGTTATTGCGTATTTCCGAATCTAAAAACTTGGCAGAATTTTTATACGCCAACCCAGAAATTCGCAATGGCGTATATATTTTCAAAGGAAATTTAACGCACCAACATTTAGGTAAACGTTTAAGTATCTATCAGAAAGACATTGATTTACTATTGGCAGCTCATGCCTGATATTTTTCTATAATTGACAAATAAATAATATAATTGTCAGTTATTCAGTAGAATAAGTAATCCACACCCATGTTGATACGTGGTGTATTAGTTGCCAATTTCAATTTCGTTATTTGAAAGACACAAAATTGTTTCACGCATGTGCTGCAAGTGTTTCACGGAATTATGGAAATTACTTTTTATGGTCATTCTTGTTTCTCTTTAAAGCTCGCCGGCAAAACATTGCTGTTCGATCCTTTTATAAGCGGTAATGCCCTCGCAAAAGATATTTCATTGGATTCTATTTGTGCAGATTACATTTTGGTGAGCCATGGTCATTCTGATCATTTAGCCGATTTGGTTTATTTGGCAAAAAAAAACAATGCGGTGCTCATTGCAGTTTTTGAAATTTGTAATTGGGCCAAAACGCAAGGGGTAACGCAAGTTTATCCCATGAATATTGGTGGACAAAAATTGTTTGATTTTGGTGCCGTAAGCATGACATACGCTTTGCACAGTAGTAGTTTTGAGGATGGAAGCTATGCGGGCATTGCTGCTGGTTTTGTGATTGAAGCCAATGGCGAAACGCTTTATTACAGTGGAGATACAGCGCTTAGTCAAGAAATGAAATTGATAGGAGAGAAGTATAAGATAGATATTGCCTTATTGCCAATTGGGGGCAATTTTACAATGGATGCAAACGACGCAGCACTGGCTGCAAATTTTGTAAATTGTAACAGGGTAATAGCCTTGCATTATGATACTTTCCCTTTAATAGCAATAGAAAAAGACGCGGCTTTGGCGGCATTTAAAAATAGAAACATAGCGTTATCATTCGTAAAAATTGGTGATACAATCACCGTATAAAGAAAATGGGTAAAACAATATCAATTGTGAATCAAAAAGGTGGAGTAGGTAAAACTACAACCGCCATTAATTTAGCTGCTAGTTTGGCAGTATTAGAGTTTAAAACATTGGTTATTGATGCAGATCCGCAAGCCAATACCACTTCTGGTTTGGGCTTCGATCCAAAAGATGTGCGTACAGGATTGTATGAGGTTTTGGTAAATGAGGTTCCAATTAAAGATGCCATTATCAGCACAGATTTTTCTTATTTGGATATTCTTCCTTCTAATATTGATTTGGTGGGTGCAGAAATTGAACTCATTAATGTGCCAAATCGTGAACGTATTATGCGTCATGCCATGGAGAAAATTAAAAATAATTACGATTTTGTAATTATTGATTGCTCTCCCTCATTGGGCTTAATAACAACCAATTCTTTGGTTGCAAGCGATTCAGTTATTATTCCGGTTCAGTGCGAGTATTTTGCTTTGGAAGGATTAGGTAAATTATTGAATACAGTTAAAATTATTCAAAACAATTTAAATACTGAATTGCAAATTGAAGGTTTGTTACTAACTATGTACGATATGCGTTTGCGACTTAGCAACCAGGTTGTTGAAGAAGTTAAAATGCATTTCCAAGACTTAGTTTTTGATACCATTATTCAACGTAATACAAAATTAAGTGAAGCACCAAGTTTTGGTGTGGCCGTAATTACGCACGATGCAGAAAGTAAAGGTGCAATCAATTATTTGAACCTTGCCAAAGAATTACTGCATAAAAATGGGTTAACAAAAACGAGTTCAATGGATTTTAATCCAGAACTAAATTAATTAAAGAAAGAGAAATTTAAAGAGATGAGCAGCAATAAAAGAAATGCATTAGGCAGAGGCTTGAGCGCCTTGTTAGAAAACGCTAGTACAGATATTACCGCAACGGAATCTAAGCCATTACATTCCATCAGTGAAATTCCAATTAGCCAGGTTCAAGCTAACCCTTTTCAACCACGCGAAGAATTTGAAGAAGAAGCACTAAATGAATTGGCAGAATCTATCAAGGTTCATGGCATTATTCAGCCAATTACTGTGCGTAAATTAGGATATGATAGTTACCAAATAATCAGTGGTGAGCGCAGAACGCGCGCTTCTCGCATAGCTGGCTTAACTACCATTCCTGCTTTTATTCGCTTAGCCGATGACCAAGGAATGTTGGAAATGGCCTTGATTGAAAATATTCAACGTGAAGAATTAAATGCCATGGAAATTGCCTTTAGTTACAAACGTTTGGTGGATGAATGTACGCTCAACCAGGAGCAATTGGGTGAACGCGTTGGTAAAAACAGGTCTACTGTAAACAACTATTTACGTTTATTAAAATTGCCAGATAATATACAAGCAGCCATTCGCGATAGCCAAATTTCAATGGGACATGCGCGTGCCATTATTAATATTGATAACAGCGATGAACAACAATATCTTTTCAGTAAAATGTTGGAAGATGGCTTGTCTGTGCGGGATGTAGAGAATCTTGTTAGAGCGGCACACGAAAGAAAAGACGAGGAAGTAAAACCTGGTGCACCCGCAAAGAAAAAAGTTGATTTGCCAAGTGGTTTTGTTGAGTTTCAAAAAACAATCAGCGGTAAATTAGATACCAAAGTTAAAATCAAAGCAGATGAACGTGGAAGAGGTATAGTAAGCATTCCTTTTAAATCGCAACAAGACCTTAAACGTATCATCGATTTGCTGTGAAACGCTTCTTAAGTATCTTATTTTTTATCGCTTTGTTTTGGTTCGAACCGAGCCATGCGCAGCGCGTTGAACCTAAGAAAGATGCTGCTTCTGAAATAAAAGAACATATGTCGAAAGTGAAAAAAGCAACACTTTTATCACTTGTGCCTGGCGGTGGTCAGGTATACAATCACCGCATTTGGAAAGTTCCTATTATTTATGCTGGCTTTGGAGCTTTAATTTATTCTTTTCAATTTTACAACAAAACCTATAACGAAGTGCGCGCCTCTTATATAGAAAGTATTAATGGATTGCCAATTACCAATCCTGAATATGTAAATGTTTCTCAAGATATGTTATATAATCTGAGAGAAAGCTACCGCAAATCACGCGATTTATCTGTTATTGGTTTAGGTGGTTGGTATGCTTTTAATCTCATAGATGCCGCAGTAGATGCGCATTTGAAAGAATTTGATGTAAGTGATAAACTCACACTTAAAATTAGTCCAAGCTACCAATATTCCTATGCTGGGCAATATGGTGGATTAAAGCTTCAATTGAAGTTTTAATTTACTTTTTGAATTTTTGTTTCCCTTTGTTTATTAAGGCCGAAACACGTATTTTTACATTATAAAGAGTTACTTTTGTATGACTTTTTGGTTCGAACCAATTAGCCTGAATTAACAAAAAAACGGATCTATAATAAATCAACGCATGAAGATTGCATTATTGGGATATGGAAAAATGGGAATGGCAATTGAGAAAATTGCTGTAGCCAAAGGACATGAAATAGTTTACAAGGTAAATCTTGAAAACGCCTACGACTTTATGCCAGTGAGCCTTAAAAACGTAGATGTGGCCATAGACTTTAGTATGCCAACCGCTGCAGTAGATAATATTCACAAATGTTTTGAAGCACAAATTCCAATTGTAGTTGGTACAACAGGATGGTATGATCAATTTGATGAAATTAACGCCAAATGTTTGCAAGAAGGTCAAGCCATGGTGCACAGCACCAACTTTAGCATTGGTGTAAATTTATTCTACAAACTCAACAAAGTATTGGCCGCTATGATGGCGAGATTTGATAACTATGATGTAATGATAGAAGAAGTGCACCACACCGCCAAACAAGACCATCCAAGCGGTACTGCCTTGTCTTTGTCTAAACACATTATGGATGAAATTAAAACCAAAACAGCTATTCGTGAACGTTTGATATTTGGAAAAGACCAACCTTCACAAAGTGTTAAACCGCATGAATTATTGGTTGAATCATACCGTGAAGGTGATGTAACCGGAATTCATAGAGTAAAATACGAATCTGTAATTGATAGCATTGAAATTATTCATGATGCCAAATCGCGCTATGGATTTGCAAAAGGCGCCTTAATGGCTGCCGAATGGATCATTGGCAAAAAAGGCATGTATACCATGGATGATATTTTAAACCTCGACGAAATTATCAAAGACAAATAGGTTCGAACCAATTAATTAATAAATACTTATTGCAATTTTTCTTTAAAAATTGCGTTCAACGTAAAAAAAATATGCAGCAACAAAATTCCTTTAATTTAAAAGCAACATTTGATTTTTATTATAAATCGCCCAAATTATTTTCACGCAAACAATGGATAATAGTTGGCATTTGGTGTTTGCTTAATCTATTAGTTTTTGGAATGTACTTAAGCGCTGGATCTGCATTTGGCATGGCCACTTTGAACCTAATTTATGGTTGTGCCCTTATTGTTCTTTATTTCACCAGAATATTAGCCTTCTTAATTTCTCCTCTAATTTATGCAGTTTTGTATATTTTGTCATTGGTAAAATTAATGGATAAACCAGACAATGCTATGGTTTATGAATGGGGAGATGCCTTGTGGTTTGCAACCCTTGCTGCAACAGTAATTCGCTCTTATTTTATTGAAGCTTATACCATTCCTACGCCTTCAATGGAAAAATCATTATTGGTAGGCGATTTTCTATTTGTAAGTAAGTTTCATTATGGAACCCGCTTACCTGTTACGCCTTTATCATTTCCCTTCTCTCATAATATTTTACCTTTAACAGATTCTACACCAAGTTATTTAAGCTTCATGCAAATGCCTTACAAGCGTTTTCCTGCAGTAACTACTGTTAAAAATAATGATGTAGTGGTTTTTAATTATCCAGCAGAAGAGGGCAGACCTTTTGATAAAAAGGAGAATTATATTAAACGTTGTTTGGCCATTGCTGGTGATAGTATTAAAGTGGTGCAAGGAGATGTTTATGTAAATGGAGTTTTAGCAGATAAGCCAGACCAAATGCAATATGGCTATACCATTAAATTTAATTCGAGTTATTTTATAGATGAACGTGGCAGCGTGAACGAAGAGAAGTTTGTGAAATACTTATACCAATACGATATGAGTATCAACGATATTATTGACCAAGTGCATGGCGATGGTTTGTTATTGGTAATGCCAGCCACTACCTACATAGCAGAAAAACTTAGAAAAGACCCTAAAATTCTATTAGTAGATTCTTTCAGATACACACCGCAATCAAGAGATCCACGCATATTCCCATACTATGAAAAGTTAAATTGGAACGTTGATAATTTTGGTGCTGTTTATGTGCCAAAAGCAGGTGATGCCATTACGCTTGATAGCCTCCATTATTATTTGTACAATAGGGTAATTAGGGTTTACGAAAATAACCCTGATTTTAAAATGGAAAATGGCAAATTCTACCTAGAAGGAAAAGAAATTACCCGCTACCAATTCAAATACAATTACTATTTCATGATGGGCGATAACCGTCATAATAGCCTTGATAGCCGCTTTTGGGGATTTGTTCCCGAAACCAATATAGTTGGTAAAGCCCTTTTTGTTTGGATGAGCTGGGACAAAAATGCCAGCAATATCTTCAAAAAAATCAGGTGGAACCGCCTGTTTATGGGAATTCATTAGTTGCCTCTAGCTCCTGGCCGCTAGCATTTTATATAGAATCGAGAGGCGAGAAACGAGAAGCGAGTTTTTGTAAGCCCTGTTTGGGTATTTTTGTCTTCCTTAAATTTTAATGAATTACATTGGATTTAAAGCACAGACACTCCTTTTATAAGATTGATTTATTAAATAAATTTCAAGCCTAAATTTGGCTATTGACCATAGACTATGGACCATGGACCGAGAAGCTTGAAAATGTCAATTATTTGTGGGTTTCTTCTGCGAGGAGATGCGTATTTTGCCTCATTAAATCTCAGAAAGAAGCATGTTAACTTCATTAACTATTTTAAATTCAAAAGTTTACGGTAAAGCAGAGATCCGCCTAAACGATTGTGACAGCTTACAGCTGGTAGGTCCTAACAATATTGGTAAGAGTACGCTTATTTATGCCTTAAACTTCCTTTTCATTATTGATGGAAATAAAATGACCTTTAGTGGTCAGCGCCGTGGCGATAAGGAAACCTTACATCACTATTTCCCTAATCCAAACCAAAGCTATATTGTTTTCGAAATTTTCAAGAAATCATACTACTGTATTTTGGTGAAGCGCAATGGCGAATCCGAATTGGAGTATTACCGTTTTAACAGCGAATACAAGGAGCATTTCTTTGTAGATGAGGGTAAGAAACTCTTGAAATTTGATGAGGTGCAAGAAGCAATGGCAAAAGATGGTATTGCATTAGAACCTTTTAAAGACAAACGCGAAGTGTTTAATACCGTATACCAGCGTGGACGTAGAAACAATGGCGTAGTTTGGTTGGATGATAATGTTAAAACAGAAGGCTTAAGCAATAACTTTTCACGCATTTACAGGTATTTAATCAATACCAAACTCATTACCAACAAAAACCTGAAAGAGGCTTTAATTGTTGCAGATAACCGCGAAAATGAATCTTTGAATTTTTCGCAGAAAAACAAAAAGGACATCATTGATTTGCGTAAAATTAACAATGAAATTCGTAACCTGAAATCGGTGAAAAATGAATTTGATGAGTTCCGTGAAGTAGTTAGTCAGTATAGTGCCAAGGCCAGAATCATCAACCAATTCTTCTATGGTTTCAATGCCAATTATGAAAACACTTTGCCCACTTTGCAAAGCCAATTGGCCGATCGCAATCAAAATATTGCCC